>NZ_JBAPXX010000141.1:0-30246 GCF_049284435.1 Acinetobacter sp.
CATGTGAGCCTTGTGAAGATAGCAATATCGATAAGCAAGTAAACCTGATGGATCAATTCATTGAAAGCGGTGAATTTGACAAAACTCTAAATGATTTTTTTGGGTTACCTGAATCGGTAAAACAAAGTTTGAAGGAGATTTCATAATGGGAGCAGCTATGAAAATTGATGATCCAGTTGATATCAGTTTTATGTTACTCATGAAGTACCGTAAACCTGTAATCAAACTTGAAGAGCTCTTGCCGGATTACTTGCCTCATCTTACAATTGAACAAGCAAATAAACGTGCAAATAAATGTACACTTCCATTTCCTGCATTTAAATCGGATGGAAGAAATTCACCTTTTTATGTTCATCTAAGTGATGTGGCATCTTGGCTTGAAGCAATACAAAAAGAGTCTAAGAAAGACTGGATAGCAATGAACCATTGATTGCTAAATTATTGATTAATTGCCGCATGGTTGCACCTATTTTGCACCTTGCACCATGCGGCTATTTAATAAAATACTGATAAATAATAATTTTTATAATGTATTTATGATTAATCTATCCCACCTGCCATGGGAGCGACAATCAAATTGTTTGACAGTTGATATGGACCAATATACATATAAATTCATCACTTTTTTGATGAGCATAGTATACTGCATCTGCCTTATTCGCTCATCTTTTCAATTAATTTACGACACCATGAATAAAACTTTCGCTTCTTGTTTTTCTTTTAAGTCATTGTCTGTACTTGCACTTTCTCTGGGTCTTGCCGGCTGTGGCAATGGTTCATGGTGGTCAAAAGATGATGAACCGACACTTGAAGTTGAGCATATTCGTAAAGCCATTCCTAGTCGGGTGAATCAGCGTGAGTCTTGGGCACAAGATATTTATGACATTACCGAACAGCTTGGCATTCCTCAAACTAAGGAAAATGTTTGTACGATTGTGGCAGTTGTGGATCAGGAATCAAACTTTGTTGCCGACCCGACGGTTTATGGTTTGGGTGAAAAGGCTGTTAAGGAAGTTCAAGGCCGTCTCGACGAAAAATTCAAAGATAAACTCGGTCAAGCAATTGGTGGCACAGTTGCAGGATATTTCCAGGAAGTTCTCAAGAACCATCCGAGTCCTGAAGACAACTACTTGAGCCAGATGCGCCGGGTCAAAACGGAACGTGAACTCGACGAATTATATCGTGAAATATTTGACTATATGTCGAAGCATTATCATGTTAGCGCCCTGACTGGTGCTGCCAAATTGGTCGGCCAGAATATTGGCGAGAAAATGAATCCAATTACCACCTTGGGTTCAATGCAGGTACATATCAGCTATGCGAAAGAACATAAACGCCAAGGCGGCAATATCGCGGAGTTACGTACTGATCTCTACAGTCAATATGGCGGTCTGTATTATGGCATTCATCGCCTAATGATGTATCCGGCAGATTATGACAAGCCGATTTACCGTTTTGCAGATTATAACTCGGGCATGTATTCCAGTCGAAATGCTGCTTTTCAGAGTATGCTGAATGATTTAACTGAGGCCGAACTCGATCTGGATGGCGATTTATTGCTCTATACCAAAGATGGCGCGATCCGTTCGCAGAAGAGTCAATCCGAACGTGAGTTAATCAGTGTCTTTGCCAAAAATAATTTTATTATCACTGAACGTCAAATCCGAGCTGATTTAAAGAAAGAAAAAGATAAAGACTTTGAAGATACGATGACCTATCGTGGCGTTAGCAAGCTTTATCAGGAAACAACCGGTAAAGACCCGATCTATGCCATCATGCCTGAAGTGGTCATTTCCGGACCAAAATTAAGTCGTGATTATAATACAAACTGGTTTGCTACCCGCGTCGATGGTCGTTATCAAACATGCATGCGCAAAATCAAAAATCTAAAACTCTAGCCTTATTTGATTTTGATGGGACCCTGTATCTGCATGACAGTTTTACCGGGTTCATTTTTTATGCCTTGAGAAAACGGCATATTGTGAAACGCGGCATTCAAATTTTGCCGTGGATTCAGGCTTATTATTTAAAACTCTACCCTGCGCACCGCATGCGTCCCAAGTTGTATGCCAGCATGTTTAAAGACAGTGATGCCGATGAGATTCAGCATTTGGCTCAAGACTATGCACAACAACTGATGCTTAAGTTAAATCCGAAATTATTAGATCAGCTTAGGCAACATCAAGAATTAGGCCATGAAGTGGTGCTAGTTTCCGCATCTCTGAATTTATATTTAAAACCAGTCTGCAGCTATTTAAATATCGATTTAATCTGTAGCAAAGTTGAAATCAAAGCTGGGAAAATAACAGGGTTTTATCAAACTCCTGACTGTAGCAACATACAAAAGAAAATTAGAATTCTAGAAAAATATAATCTGGATAATTATGCTGAAATTTATGCTTATGGAAATAGTGAGGAAGATGAGGAAATGCTGAGTTTGGCGCATAAACGCTATCTTGAAGGGCGAGATAAACAGCTTCCGAAAATTAATATTTTATCTAATTCGATGCCATATTAGTCCTTTCTACTCTATCCGGTTAACCTACCAAACACCTTTAGACAACTCTATAAATGGCAGATTAACTTTTTTAATTTATGCCTTGAAATCATATTAAATAGCTTCGTAATCAGGACTTTTACTTCCTAAAGTATTAGCCTCCTAAATAAAAAACCACTTCATTTGAAGTGGTTTTTTAGCTTTAAGAAAAATTATTTCTTAAACGGAAATGCATATTTCACAATACGTTTGATCACGCTGCCATACTGTTTAACCAGACTGGCATTGTTATAGTTCAAGCCATATTTTTCACAAACAGCCTGGACTTTTGATGCCATTTGACGATAGCGACGTGCAGGTACATCAGGATACAAATGATGTTCAATCTGATGACTTAAATGACCCGTCAAGATATGAAACGCTTCAGAACCGGTCAGATTGGATGAACCACGGATCTGGCGCATATACCAGTGACCACGACTTTCATTTTGCAGTACTGATTTTGGGAACACTTCGACATCTTTGGTAAAGTGGCCACAGAAAATAATACTAAAGGTCCAGATATTACGCATACCATTAGCCACCATATTGCCGGTCAAAACCGGTAAAGCCGCAGGACCTGCGATGAGTGGAAAGAACACATAATCTTTAAACAACTGTTTACCGATTTTGCTCTGCATTGGACGCCATTCTTCTTTGGTCTGCTCTTTGCTTTTGCGACCTTTGAAGTATTTACCCAATTCAAGATTCTGAATTGCAACCCCCCACTGGAATAATAAACAGAATGGCACGGCATAAATCGGTTGCAATAAATAACCCGGTTTCCAGCGCTGTTCCGGGAACAAGCGTAATAGGCCATAACCGATATCATCATCCATACCCTTAATATTGGTATAAGTATGATGCTTGAAGTTATGTGTTTGACGCCAGTTGTCTGAAGTTCCTACGATATCCCATTCATAGGTCTGACCATTCATTTTAGGATCATTCATCCAGTCATATTGACCATGCATGACGTTATGACCCAGTTCCATGTTTTCCATAATTTTGGCAAAGCCCAACAGGCCTGTACCTAACAACCATGCTGGCGGGAACCAGCCTGCAAACAATAAGATGCGACCGGCAATCGACGAATAACGAATGGTTGAATAGACACGGCGAATATATTTGGCGTCTTTTTCACCCAGATCATCTAGCACTTCTTGCTTAATTGCATCAAGTTCACGTGCAAGCTCATCAAGTTCAAACTGGGTTAATTCACGGTTTTTAGGATTTTTAAAATACTGTAATTTTACTGGCATATTCATAGGATAAAACTCGCTTATAAGTCGATGACAAGGTCAGTCTGCGCTGAGTTAATACAAATTTTGAGCAGGTTGCCGGGTTCGGTATTTTGCGCACCGTTGACCAAATTCTTGGTCGAACCTTCTACTTTATTGCAGGCACATTTATTACAAATGCCCATACGGCAACCATGGGTCGGTTTAATATTTTGTTGTTCCAGACTCACCAGAATGGACTGGCCTTTTGGAATACTGACGATTTTTTTCGACTGGGTTAGCGTCACATTAATAAAGCCGGTATCGCTTTGATCCGCCAGACTCATGCCAAAGGCTTCACCCTTAAATTCTTGTGCTGAAGTAAAAAGCTGTTCTGCAGTTGATACAAAACCTGAAGGGCCGCAGCAATAGACCGTGCTATTTTCCAGGTTTTGCAGATCGGTCAGATAGGTTTCATCCAGACGTGCAGCAGCTGGCTGTTCTTGAGTTGCATACACATGAAATGAGAAATTTGCATGTTTCTGAGCAAGTTCTTCAAACCGTGCTTTAAATGCGGCATCCTGATCTTTTTTAACCCAGTACCAGAGAGTGACCGGTGCAGATAGTTCACCTTTTTTGCTCAAGCTTTCCAGCATACTGAGCATTGGAGTAATACCACTCCCTGCTGCAAGCAAAATCAATGGACTCGTCTGCGCAGGCAAGGTCATATCACCATAAGGTTGACCAAATTCGATCACATCACCCACTTGCGCCTGTTCTGCAAACCATGTGCTGACTTTACCGGCATCGACTTTTTTCACACTCAGCAACACATGCTGAGAATCGACACGGGTTAAGCTATAGCTACGTTCATAACGAATGCCATTCACTACCACATAGACCGGATGATGCTGCCCTGCTTCACCAAACTTAAATAAGCGATTCACCTGAATTTTCAGACTCAGCATATCCTGTGCTGCATTTTCTTTGTGCACGATCTTGCCTAATGGCTGATTTAACGACCATACAGGATTGAGTTTCTGAATCCAGAAATTAATCGCATGCTGATCGATTACACTGTCAGACAGCGCATTCAACGGCGTTTTAAGTTTTTGGAGTACATGCATCGTTTGCGACATCACCTTGGGTTTTTAATTATTATACACATGTATATATATTTGTATATACAACCGTATTGTTTCTAATCATTTCACAAGCTTGACTGGCTCGGTTATAATAAAATGATTCATGCATGAACCTATTGATGAACGAGCCTTCAATGAAAATAAGCAGTGACGCATCTCTATTACAATCGAAAAGCATTGATGAGCCGATTATCGTACGGAGTGTCGGTCGCAAGGCCACCATTACCAAGGAAGAACTGTTTCAGGCTGCGTTGAATCTGATTGGGCCACAAAAAAGTATTTCCTCTTTAAGTCTGCGTGAAGTCGCGCGTGAAGCCGGTATTGCACCGAACAGCTTCTATCGTCATTTTAAGGATATCGATGAACTGGCCATTGAGCTGATTGATCGTGCAGGGATTGTATTGCGTCAGATTCTGCATGAAGCACGCCTGCAAGCTTCTCGCCAGAACAGCATCATCCGCAGTTCTGTGGAAGTTTTTATTGCGCAGCTGGATGCCGATGAAGGTAATCTAAGCCTGTTATTACGTGAAGGTTATACCGGTTCCAAATCTTATAAACAGGCGGTAGAACGTCAGTTGAATTATTTTCAGCAGGAACTTCAGGAAGATTTGATTCGTCTGGAACGCCTAAATAATAAGAAATTATTTCATCCGGATATTGCCGCCAAAGCGATTACCCAACTGGTCTTCAACATGGGCGCCAATGTGATTGATATGCCTGCCGAAGACCGCAAAGAAATTGCCGAACAGACCATGATCATGATCCGGATGATCCTTGGAGGTGCACGCCATCTGGAAGATTCCCAGCTGCGTTAATTTTCCGACTTGCATGAAGTAGTATAAAAAGAGACGTAATCAACGTCTCTTTTTTATGATGATTACAAAAGTGCAAGTTGGGCTTTGACCGCCTTTGCAGTGGCTTCCGGATACTCAAGCGGGAACATATGTCCGCCCTCAACCACTGAATAATTAATTTGATAAATTTTCTGCATACCTTGGGGCAAACCCTGCTGATAAAACTGGCTTTGCTCTGCAGTCATCAGATGAATTGGCACTTCAGGCGGTCGTCGTGGCGTACGCCACCACCAGCCGGGCACAGTCCGGAAAATTTCTGCTTCGACCTGTTTTGCAATGGTTAAAGTAACCCCGCCTCGCTCAGGATCTTGCCGAATGCCACTTTCGATATAATCAGCAAAACATTGTTCATCGAAATTTTTAAACAGACGGTTAAATCGGAGTGCATCAACTGCGACCTGTTTCGATGACCAATGATCTTTGCGTTTTAGCGTAATTCCTGCGGGTGTATAACGATCGACACTTTTTAGATTCAGCTTTTTGATCAGTTCAAACATGGCGCTGTTTTTTCCAATCACAAAGGGTGGATCCATAATGACCAGTTTGGAAAACAGTTCGGGACGTCGATACGCCGCCATGAGGGTCACCAGACCACCAAAGGAATGTCCTAAGCCAATCACTTGCTGCTGAGGGAATTGCTGCTCGATATCTGCAATGACTTCATCGACCAGATAACGCCAGTCTCTCGTAATCGGATATTGCGGATTCATGCCAATAAAGGGAATCGCTTTGACTTCATAGTCTTGCTGAAAACAGTCCAGAAACTTCCGATAAGTTGCGGAAGGAATGCCATTGGCATGGGTAAAATGTAGGGCTTGCTTCATTATTTTTAAACGCAGCGCGTATTCATCCTGAAATCGTAGGATGAGCTTACTGATCTATTCCTTCATTCGGCAGTGCAAAAATGCTCAAACCATGACCTCAAAGTCATTTCTCTGTATTCCTTCAGAATTTAAAGTCTATTTCTGCGATACAGTCAAATGTTGCATCGGTAGAAAAGTCGCCCCACAACTGACCTTATCCCCCGCGATGACCACTGCCCGTCCTTTGACTGTAATAGATAAGTTGCTAGCAATTGCTGCGACCATGGTCTGGCATTTGGGACAATAATGCTTCATCCCATTTAAATGCACGGCAATACCATTGATCAAAAAAGAGGGTTCACATTCAGTCACCATGCCGCCATGACTGGTCTTTGTGCCAAGGGTAATCAGTGCTTTTGACATACTTTGTCATTCTTATTATTCAGTAGGCTGATTTTAAACAGGAGGAAAATGACAGACCAGCATTCTCCGACAAAAATAATAAAACTGGATTTTACCCATAAAAAAAGCAGCCCGAAAGCTGCATTTTTTAATAAATCAAAGCTTAAGGCTTGACGACGACCATCACCTGAATCGCTTCAGGAGTCACGGATAGACCATCCAGCAGGCTTAAACCTTCTTTCTGCAACTTCTGTAAACGCGCAATTTCATCTTCACGGATACTTGGGTTGAACTGTTTTAGATAGGTCAAGCGATCAATTTCATATTGCCATTTATTGCCATACACTTCTTTGGCTTGCTGCTTAAAGCCTGGCAAAGCACTGCGTGCCAGTTCAAGTGCCTGCTGATAACGTGCTTCAATCACATCACGACGTGCTTTCACCACCTGACGGCAGCTATTGCCATCTAAATGATGCAGGTACGGTTTCAGGATTTCTGGTGCAATCTTCTGTGATAGATCCTGACCTTTTTCACTGAGCAAGACACGAATCAACTGTTGCGGCAAGCTAGATGGCAAATTCAATGCTTTCGGTGCCACCACATCGACCTTGAACCATACTTCCAACAATACCGAACCTTGTGGCAGTGCTGCCGATTTTAGTACCGCAACGTTAGTGCTACCAAAGCCTTGGGTATTGATCATCTCCATCACGCTTTCAGTGAATGGATGTTCCAGTGTCAAGTATTGCGCATCTTCACGGATTTGTGCCTGATCACGATAGAAGGTGGCTGTAATCCCCTCTTCGTCCAGCGTCAAACCTTGAACCTGCATTTGATCGGTTGGCTTGATGATCACTGTACCGTTACTTTGCTCATCAAAGTCGATATTCGTAGACGCCATAAATCGCTTCATGAAAATCGGCAAAGTGGTATTGTCATCATAGTCTTCAAGTGCATTGACAATTTCTTGTGCTACCACCGGACGGCAAGAGTTGTACTCAAGCAAACGGTCACGACCTTCCTGCAATTCAGCTTCCAGCGCTTCACGTTGCACGCTGACTTCTTCCAGCAGGTCTTCAAACTCTTGACCTTTGTCCGCCAATAGACAGTCTTTCAAGCGAACAATAAAGTTTTCTTGCAATGTTTGTGCGGTTGGAGAAATATTGCTGAAAATATTCAAAGCTTCGTTATACCAGCGGAACATACGCTCTTGCGCCGTTCCCACCAGATAAGGCACATGAATCTGAATACGGTTTTCCTGACCGATACGATCCAGACGACCAATACGCTGTTCCAACACGTCCGGGTTCGCAGGTAAATCGAACAGAATCAGATCAGAGGCAAACTGGAAGTTACGACCTTCAGAACCGATTTCCGAACAAAGTAGAATCTGTGCACCATAAGAATCTTCAGCAAAATAAGCGGCAGCCTGATCACGCTCTAATAAGCTCATGCCTTCATGGAACATCGCCGTACGAATACCGGCATGTAAACGCAGTACATTTTCCAGTGCTTCTACTACTGGCCCGCTACGCGCAATCAGTAAGACTTTCTTGTGTTTTAAATCGGTACGTAAACGCTCCATCAGCCACATCACGCGTGGATCGGCTTCCATCCACGAGCCATCTAGCTGGGCTTCTTCAGGCCACATTTGCTCACGTAGTTTACCGTCTTTAGACCAGTGTTCTGGTGCTGGCAATGGCGCTGGCTGACAGTCACGACCGGGGAAACCTTGAATCGCTTCACGCGTGTTACGGAACAGGATACGGCCTGTACCATGACGGTCTAAAAGCTCGTGAATGGCACGGAAACGCTGTTCAGGATGATCTTCAATCGGATGACCTAACAAGGCTTCAATCGCAGTGAAATGTTCTGCTTCAAGTGGCAGATCTGACATCAAAACTTCTGCAATTTTAGCCGTATGCTGATATTGCGCTTCTTCATCGAGGAAACGATCCAGCGAGTTAAAACGTTGTGGATCAAGCAAACGTAGGCGCGCAAAGTGACTTTCCACACCGAGCTGTTCAGGCGTTGCCGTCAACAACAACACGCCCGGCGTATGTTCAGCCAGCTCTTCGACCAGATCATAACGGTCATTACCGCCATCTTCTTCACTCCACATCAAATGATGCGCTTCATCGACCACCAGCAGGTCAAAACCTGCTTCAAGTGCCTGTTCACGCAGATCTTCATGGTCGACCATCAAATCGACAGAGGCAATAATTTTTTGTTCGGTCAAGAACGGGTTTTGTTCAGGATCATGCTCTTTGATCGACGCAGTACGGGTCAAGTCAAACAGCGAGAACTCAAGATTGAAACGACGACGCATTTCGATCATCCACTGATATTGCAGTGAATCTGGTACTAAAATCAGAATACGTTCAGAACGGCCGGTTTTGAGTTGTTGATGGATGATCAGGCCAGCTTCAATGGTTTTACCCAGACCCACTTCATCGGCCAGCAATACACGCGGTGCAAAACGCTGACCAACTTCATGTGCAATATACAGCTGATGTGGAATCAGGCCGACACGTGAACCCACTAAACCACGCAGTGGACTGCTTTGCATATTAGCCTGCATTAGCAGCGCTTCAATACGCAGGTCATACCATTCTTTATAATCAACCTGACTGGCCAATAGACGGTCTAAAGGCTTAGACAGCTGGATGGTGGCACCAATACGGGTTTCATTCAGCGATTTACGTTCTTCAGTCCCGTCTTCTAGGGTACGAACGACATGATAACGTACCACGCCATTCCGGTCTTCCACGGATTCTACAATCCACTTGGTCCCTTCCTGATCCTGTAATTCATCTTTCACATTAAATACGATACGAGATAAGGGTGCATTGCTGCGTGCATAGACGCGGGTTTCATCGCTTTTCGGGAATAAAATGCTGACCGACCGCTCATCAACATCAATAAGAACGCCTAAACCGAGTTCTGTTTCAGTATCTGATAACCAACGTTGACCAATAGCAAATTGCTGCAATTTTTCCACCTTTATCTTAAGTACAAGATTATGAATATTAGGCTCAATCACGAAACGTCATTGGAGCAAAATTTCACACCTTCAAGCAATGTATTTTGACATAAAGCCCACTAAAAAGTGAGCATAATTCACGCCGATTAAAGAAGTATTTCCTAGAACGGCGCCGGACAATAAAATTCGACCAGCTGCTCTGTTTGAGGATGATAAAAACTCAAACGTTCCGCGTGTAAACATAGACGCGAGCTGAGCTGTTGCTGTTCGGGTGTCGCATATAAGGTATCGCCAATAATCGGATGTCCGAGATATTGCATATGCACCCGTAGCTGATGTGAACGGCCGGTAATGGGTGTCAGTTTCACCCGGGTTACAGGCTGTCCCTGAAGATTAAAATGTTCGATCGCCTGCCAATGCGTAATGGCTGGCTTGTTATGTGCGGGATCTGCGATATGTAAGGGCGGACGGCTTGGGTCATATACTACTGGCACCTCAATCGTGCCTTCACCTTCGAGTGTACCGGCAACTACAGCCTGATAGGTTTTATCGGTCTGGCGCTCCTGAAACTGACGGGAAATGGTTTTTTGTCCCCACTTGCTCAGACCAAAGGCCAAAATTCCGGAAGTATCTCGATCCAGTCGATGAATCAGTAAAGTTTTGGGTTCTAGTTTGATCAGACGGTTGATCAGGCAATCTTGTAAATCTTCTGTTTTACCGGGAACTGTGAGTAAACCTGCAGGTTTGTGGATGACCATGAAATCGTCATCACGATGTATCAGATGTTCGGTTAGAAAATTACTCAAAGTTCAATCCCAGGCTGATCGCGAAAAACAAGGCGGCAATGATAGAAAGCTTAGCCAATAATTACAATGCGCATTTATGTAAATGGCGATGAAATTTCCGATTTAGGTCATAAAAATGCTCAATCGCAGCGCATCAACCTGAGGATTGTAAAATGAAGCCTGCCAATTCATGCAAAGATGGATGCTGTAATACATCTTCATAACGTATATTGGCGCCATGTGCACGCCATACACCCACCAGACTCACCATCGCTACCGAATCCAGACCATAATTTTTTAAATCGACATAGGGATCAATTTCCAAAGCATCCATATCTAGCTGTTCTGCGACCGCTAACATAATACCTTTGGTCGACAATACATATTCTGACGGCGCGCTTAAATCCCATAAGCGAGTCAAGCTATAAGTATTTAAGTGATGTATACCCTGTCCCGAAATATTTTCAATCCACTGAATATGCTGTTCCTGATTGGCGAATAAAATCGCATCATCGACCACACCGATTTGATCCGTCACACTCATCAGATGCGGCAAAATCTGTTTCAGCATTGGCGTGACCTGACCGGCAAAAATTAGCTGCGGATGCGTTGAGGCATATTCTCCCAATTGCTGCATGCCTTGCATCAGGTCATCGCCGTATAGATCGACAATCGGAATATCCAGTGCTTTGGCTTTATTGCTGATCTGGATCAGATGAGTCATCAGGTCGCTGTCTTGTATACCTACCATCATCCTTAGGTTTTGCAGTCCTACCAGTACCAAAACAGATTGTGTTGAGGACAGCTGCCATTTGGCTTGAGATGGTACGAGTTGGATTTTTTTGGGCATGGAGTACAGCATGGGAGAGTCAATATAAGGTATCAATTCGACATGATTATAAATTTTAATTCTAAAGACAAAAATATATTTTAAATATAATCTCAAGGCATATTTAGCACACTAAATAAAATCGCTAATATTGAGTCTTTTCAGGGAAAATAATTACAATGTTAAAACATGTTCTGATCACCGCATTCTGTATAACGACAAGCACATATGTATATGCAAATACTGAAGTTTCTACTGCATTAAAAAATGCTTTACTATGCAAAAACTACACTAAAATAGATCAAGATTTAAGTATCGCTGCTTATTATTCATCATCTTCTCTACAAGAAATTAATCGCTTAGAAAAAAGTGAGAAAAAGCAATATCCTTTAAGCAAAGAATTAAAGAGCAAATTCACCGCAAAGCCTGGACCATCAGGTGGATATGGTGGCTATTTTACAGAGTTTAAGCCTAAATCCCCTTTTCAACTCAGATCGATTACACTCAGTGTCAGTGAAGGGATCGGTGCAGAATTATCTACTGAACAAATAGGCGACATTAAAAAAATTGTAGATGATTTTAGTGCAAGTACAAATTCAAAGATGTACTACCTTCAAAAATCACATATTTTGCAATTTATCAACGGGAATGAAGATAACAAAATTGCCAATACCGTATTTTCTTTAGCTAGCTATTTAAAAGTAGAAAAAAATAAAAAAGACTATTATTCAAATCACCTATTTATTGCCTACCCTAAAAATCAAAAAAACTCGAATGCACTGACAGTATTTTTCACAGACCCACTCAATGCCAAATTAGTTCATACCCAATGTAATTTAGAAGTTGAAACCTATGATTTTTAACCAACTAAAATAGAAAACAATAAACTTAGAGGTGATTTATACGTCTAAGTTTATTCTGTTCTAAACCATCGCTAGAAACTTTCCAATCGCTACCTGTGCAATCTCCGCATCTTCAAACGACTTCACACCTGACACACCTATCGCACCGACGAGCTGCCCTTGATACAAAATCGGCTCACCACCTTCTAGCATCCCCGAGAAAGTCTCCATAGTCAGAAAACCCATTTGACCGTCTTTAATAATATCTTCAAACAGTTTGGATGGACGGCGACTCATGGCAGAACATTTAGCCTTTTCGACGGCCAGATTTGCAGTCATCGGTGCTGCACCATCTATACGCTTCATCGCAAGCAAATTACCCGTTTCATCTACCACAGCAATACTGACATTAAAACTATTCTGAATGGCATATTGATGGGCTTGATCTAATAAAAATTCCGCATCGCTTAAAGTCAAATAATGTTTGGTTTGCATGAATAAATATCTCTAATTTTAGAATTTAATCTCCCCTAACCCCTCTTTAATAAAAAGGGGAATTTAAAATTAAAAAACTTAAAATTCCCTCCTTTCAAAAAGGAGGGTTAGGGAGGATTTAAAACTTAAGCATTCATTTCCGAGAATGTCTCTTTAGCCGCTTGAATAGTGTAGGCAATATCTTCATCACTATGCGCAGCTGAAATAAAGCCGGCTTCAAACGCAGATGGCGCAAGGTTAACACCGCGCGTTAACATCCCATGGAAGAACTTACGGAAAGCATTGACATCGCACTTCAACATCGAATCGAAGCTCGTGATGTCTTCTTGATCTGTGAAGTACAGACCAAACATCCCACCGACTTGTTGTGTCTTAAACGGAATACCGGCTTCATCCGCAGCAGCTTGTAAACCAACCAGCAGTTTCTCAAGTTGCGCAGACAATTTCTCATAGAAACCTTCAGCACGTAGATGCTTAAACATCTCGATACCGGCACGCATTGCCAATGGGTTACCTGATAGCGTACCTGCTTGGTATACCTTACCTAGTGGCGCAATGCATTCCATCACTTCACGTTTACCACCGAATGCACCGACTGGCAGGCCTGCACCAATGATTTTACCTAAAGTGGTTAAATCCGGAGTTACGCCATAATGTGCTTGTGCACCACCCAGACCAACACGGAAACCAGTCATCACTTCATCAATGATAAACACTGAACCATGCTCATCACAAACATCACGAATCGCTTGCAGGAAACCGTCAATTGGTTTCACCAGGTTCATGTTGCCTGCGACTGGCTCAACAATCACACCGGCAATTTCTGAACCGAATTTGGCAAAGCATTCTTTTAAAGTGGAGATGTCATTATATGGAAGTGTTAAGGTGTGTTTGGCAAAATCCGCTGGAACACCTGCAGACGTTGCTTCACCTTCACCACTGGTCAATAAACCAGAACCGGCTTTTACCAATAATGAATCTGAGTGACCATGATAACAGCCTTCAAATTTTACAATCTTGTCACGGCCAGTATAACCACGCGCTAAACGAATCGCGGTCATGGTCGCCTCTGTACCCGAGTTGGTCATACGCACCAGTTCAATCGATGGCATGATCTCGCAAATAATATCTGCCAGTGTGGTCTCATGAACTGTTGGCGCACCAAAACTCAAACCATCGACCGCAGCATCCTGTACGGCTTTAATAATCGCAGGATGTGCATGACCCAAAATCATCGGCCCCCATGAACCTACATAGTCCACATAACGCTTACCATCGACATCATACAAATACGCACCTTGGGCTTTTTCGATAAAGACCGGCGTCCCACCGACACTATTAAATGCGCGTACAGGTGAGTTGACGCCACCCGGGATATGTTTATTGGCTTGTTTGAACAATTGTTCTTGCTTTGGAGATAAGCTCATGAAGGCACTCGACTCAAAATTAAATCAATCAAAAAATTTTATGCTGTAGCTTGAAAAAGCGCAGACCATTCATCTAAACGTTCAGGAATGGCATTCATAGGTAGTCCCAATATATCACTAATCACCGCGCAATAATCCGCACCTGACTCAATGACATCCTTGGAATTTTCAACCGTTAGACCGCCAATGGCACAGAGAGGTACGTTTAATTTCTCTTTGGCGCACTTTAAAGTATCTAAGCCAATATTACCGGCTTCAGGTTTACTGTCAGTAGCATAAATTGCGCCAAATGCCACATAGTTCGCACCATCAGCAATTGCCTGTTCAGCCAGCTCAAGTGAGTTATTACAGCTACGGCCAATCAACACGCCTTTAGGCAAACGTGCTACAGCATCGACAATCGAACCATCATCCTGGCCTAAATGCACACCCACGCCGTATTTAACCGCCATTTCAAGATCATCATTAATCACGAAAGGTACGCCATATTCAGCACACATGGCTTTCATGTACTCAATTTCGTAAATTTGATCTTCTTTCGCCACTTTTTTACGACGATATTGCAAGACCGCAACACCACCATTGGCCATTGCACCTTCCAACTTCGCCAATAAAAGCTCTAATGGATCATCATTGGTAATTAAATATAAACCGCGCATCTTGCTCGCCACTTGCTAGGATGGCTCTATTATAGGCATAACTCGGTTTAATTGCCGCAGTCCTGCTGTTTCTGAGACCGGGCAGCAGCAGATTTGCAGTTTTTTAGCGCAATTTATCAGTTAAATCTTAAATATCACCATTTTCAGGGATATACGGTCTCTCAAATCTGCGTTTTAATGGCCTTATAACAATAATTATAACGTGTTAATGCTTACGCCCTCCGACAAACGCTTTTAGGATTTTGCAGATAACTTGGTGGAGAAGTTGCAAAATTCTAAGAGCGATTTTTTTTGTCTTTTTTTTCGCTTGGCTCAAGCGTACTCAAATTAATTAATATTAAAAATACCTATTTTCAGGGATAGCCCAATCGGCACGAAGCGTCTTAAATAGCTTTAGACACAGAAAATAAACAGAAAAATAAATACCTGTGTTGGTAATACCCGATCCTTTCCGGTTTTGAGTCATTCGTTTGTGGGGAGACGTTTCAAAGCCAGAAAGGATCTTTTACTTTCAGCACAAATCCACATGAATTCTTCTATGAATATTTACACAATAGCATCAGCAAAATTTTAAACATTTATTGATAGCAAACAGGCATAAAAAAAGCCCGGAGAAGGTCGCTCCAGGCTTGGAAAACTGATGTATTGATTAAAATATAATGGTTGATCAAAAAACCAAATCTGCAATAACATAATTATTAGAATAATAATTCTAGACTTGCAAGGCTTTTATCGAAATTTCATGCTTTAAGTGGGCACATTCCGATAAAAGTCATTCTGGCTCAACTGGAAATTTTATCATATTTACGGTCGATCAAACTGATATTACCACGCAGGACATCGGCAAACATGCGCCAGTCCGAGATAAAGCTATATACAGGCTGTTTGAAGCTGGCCGGTTTATTGCGCTCAAAGATAAAATGACCGACCCAGGCACAGGCATAGCCCGAGAGTAAACCATAGGCAAAATATCGCGGCTTGCCTTGACGAATGGCTTTAGCAAAACAGTATAAACCGATGCTACTGCCGGCCACGTGCAGACGGCGGCTAATGATATGCCGATGTTCGGTCAAATAGAAGCGATAAAATTCATGATAATTCTTAATCGGCATCTGGGGCCGAGCCACCACCTCATTCTTACTTTCTGGTTGTACTTGTACATTCATCTGTCATCATCCTGACGTTTTTGTTTTACCTTAGCGTATATTTTAGCCAAATAACAGCCTTTTGATTCGCGCTTCAATGCATCTTAAACATCCCCGTGAACGCCTGAATCCTACCGTTTTAGCCTAAAATGAACCGATGAAATCTAATCTTAAAACTTCTGTTTAAGCTTTTTCTGTTCAGTCAAGTCTTACATGCATTTTGATTTTGGTTACAATCTGCTGCGCACAAATCTAAAAATATAAATGCGGCCGCTGTCCGCCTAATTTAAGAACCTTATTCAAGTGAAGATTCAGTGCTTAATTGCACTAAACAGATAGGATGATCATCATGGTTGAAGTTGAACTCAAGTTCCAGATTCCTGCGGCACGACGCACTGCGCTGCTTAAGGCACTTGATCCGAAAAAGTCTCAACAGATCCAGCTTCAAGCCAAATATTATGATACTGTCGACCGTCAACTGGCCCGGCATGGGGTGGCACTGCGTCAGCGTCTGGAAGGTACACGTTGGGTTCAAACCCTAAAAGCGGCCGGAAAAAGCCATATCGAACGCTTTGAACATAATCATGATCTAGGGGAATTAACCACATCTCCTGAACTGGATTTAAATATTTATAAAAAATTTCCAGAAGCCGGGGCAATTCTCAGCAATGCACTCGGCAATCAGTTCGACCAGCTACAACTCCAGTTTGAAACCGATATTTCCCGTACGTTAAGGGTAATTGATTATGAAGATACCCAGATCGAAGTCAGCCTGGATATTGGACAGATCCGCACACAAGATGCCGAGCAAGAAGTACATGAAGTCGAGTTCGAACTAAAAAATGGTTCAATTCAACATCTGCTGGCATTTAGTTTTGAATGGGTCAAGAAATACCAGCTCTGGCTCGATGTACGTAGCAAGGCCGAAATAGGCAATTTATTGGCCACTTCACAGCGCGTCAGTCCTGCGACCCTTAGCAAAGAATTTCAGATCAGCAAAAAAGACAGCGCTAGTAAAACCATGTGCAGTCTGATTGCACAGCAGATGCAGCATTTATTACCAAATATTGCGGCGATTGCGGCACAGGTTGCAGAGCAGGAACATATTGATCAGGCACGACTGGCATTGGATCAGCTGTATCTGACCTTGCTGTTGTTCAAAGACTGGCATCCACAGCTTTCGGACAAATGGGCACATCAGCTAGCCGCTTTTAAGCAGCAATTTGAGCACCTGCAACATTTGCAACATATACAAAACAGCTTGGCCGGCTTCCTGCAAAATCCAACCACGGCAGAAAATCTGAGCAAAGATATTCTGTATGCGCAGGAGAAACTCGGTAATCTGGTCAAATCTACCCAGAATGTGCATCATTATCTGGAATTGCTGATGTTCAGTTTAAATGAAAATGAGCATGCCTCGCTAGATTTGAAAACTGCTGCGCAAACTACCTTGCAACAGCAATATAAAGCCTTGCAGGAACAAATGAACCAGACGGATATCACTGATTTTGAAAGTCTGGATCAATTGTCGGGCCGGATTCAGGAACTCAAATTCAGCTTTCCGATTTTAACCACAATCTATGATGTAAAAAATTTGCAGAAATACAGCAAAGCGCTGAATGATGCACAACTGGCAGCCAGTGAATATCAAACTCTGGCCTCTTCTGCAGTTTATATTCAGCAGACCGAACTGGAAGCAAGTGACTGGTTTGTGCTGGGCTGGCTGACCGCCAAGCAGGAAGTCTATGCGCAGAAACTGCTTGAAGCGACCGAACAGTTCCTGGTCAGCCGTAAATTCCTGAAATAAAAATATTGAAATAAATATCACGAGAAAAACTCAAAGCACGCCGTCTATGGCGTGCTTTTTGTTGCAGAAGCACATCACACCCCTGCTGATCTTTGGGCTATATTAATCTATAAAACCAACATCGCGGAGGAATAACCCGATGGCAGAAATAGAACTCAAATTTCAGATTCCACCACAGTCTCGTGTGCAATTTGAACAGGACATTCAGAAACTTCAGCCGACTCGGCATCGTCTATGTGCACGCTACTTTGATACTGAAGCGCAACAATTACAACAACATCAGATTGCCCTGCGGCAACGTCTGGAAGACCAGCAATGGATTCAAACCCTGAAAGCAGCGACTGAACAACAATTTGAACGTTTTGAACTTGAGCATGAATTAAAAAGTCCTCCGGAACATTGTGATTTTCAGTTATATCGCAAACATAAATCGGCGAAAAAAATGCTTAAACAGGCGCTCGGTGATCTGGAGACACCACTCATCCTGCAATTTGAAACAGATGTCGTACGGTATGTCCTGACAGAAAGTCATCTGGACAGTCAGATTGAAATTGCTTTTGATGTCGGAGAAATTCGACACAATGATCAAGCCATCGATATTTATGAGGTTGAATTTGAGCTTAAATCCGGCCAGCTGAGTGAATTGATTGATTTCATTCAGCCCTGGGTTCAGCGTTATGCTTTATGGCTGGATACACGGAGCAAATCGGAACGCGGTTATGCCTTATTACATGCTGAAGAGAGTCTGCCGGTTCAGCATCAGCTTCCATTAGTACTTGAACAGAAAGATCAGATCAGTACGATTTTGCAAAAGATTGTCGCCAATTGTCTGGCTCATCTCTTTCCAAATGCGACGGCGATTGCTGCAGAAAATTATAATAGTGATCATGTGCATCAGGCACGTGTTGCGATTCGACGTTTGCGCAGTGCTTTTAAAATTTTCCAGTCCGTAACTGAACATGTACAGCCAGAATGGCCGGAACAGCTGCGGGATATTTTTCAGCAACTGGGTTCTACCCGAGATCGCGATGCCTTGGCAGAAAGCCTGATTCCACAACTGGAAAAAGCAGGTTCCCCCTTACTGAAATTACCACCATACCGTCAAAAACAGCCAGATATCAGTGCGCTGTTTAGAAGTCCTGCCACGGTAGCATTAATGCTGCAACTGTTTAGCTTTAGCCAAGAAAAAACGGATAACAAAGCCAAGTCTTCGCATAAAATCTTGTGTAAAGGCCTGAGCAAATTGCACCAGCAAATCTGCCAGGATGCCGAGAACTATCAAGAACTGGATATTGAATCCCGACATCGCACACGCAAGCGGGTCAAACGCTTACGCTATAACGTAGAATTCTTGCAAAGCTTATTTCCTGAAAAAGAGGTCAAAGCTTATTTGAAAGCCTTAAAACCCTTGCAGGAAAGCCTCGGTCATTATAATGACCTGTTTGTGGCAGATGAGTTATTCAGACCTTATGTCAAACAACAGGCCAAGGCCTGGTTTGTGCTGGGCTGGATAAGTGCGGAACAGCAGCGTTTGTCGAGCGAAGCAGCAGAACGTTTACAGCAGTTTGCAGAAAATACCAAGCCCTTCTGGTAAGACCGGGCTTGGTCAAACTGTGCTAGCGATATTTGCCAAACACTTTCCAGGTATTATTATCTGCCAGAGGATCGTTATAACTGTCGCTGCGTTGCTTGCGTGGCTTATCACGTGCATCGACCAGCTCAAAATGTGGCTCGACACTCAGCACGATCCCATTCACATAAAAACGGGTGCGTGTATATTCGCTCTGGCCATGCTGAAACACATAAGTGCGTAAATCCACAAATTCACGGTGTGCCACCAAAGCTGCAGTATCGTCACTATCAAGCCACTGCCGCATGGCTGCAACCTGCTCGGGTTCGAACTGGCCGCATTTTTCGATCAGGCTGGCGACCCCACGAAAAGTTTTGGATTCTTTGGCACGGGTTTTATTGATCCGAATCCGGTCAACATGAAAATAAAACAGCGGCAGGTTTAAATGACTCGGCAGATGGATCGCATCCAAGATTTCATCTTCCATAAAAGGCTGAAACAGATCCTGTGCCCTTTCAATCAGCCCGAGCCACTGGCTATAGTATTCATCTACCTGTGACTGGCTGCCATAATAAATCGGCAAGCCTTCGACATTGGCCAGGTTTGCTGGTGGCCAGATATTCTGGCGCAATAAGGCAATATCACTTTTTAGGCTTTGTACTGCGATCGCATCCTGCATGGCATTCACTTTTATATGCTTAGGCTATTTTTAGATTAAGGCAAAGGTTTAGTTTCTGCAAGGCTTTGCCTATAATTAGCGATTGAGATTTTAGTGTTAGGAACAAATTCATGGTTCAAAAGATTGAAGCAACCGATGTAACCGAAGAAGAAGCGTTAAATGCGGCATTCTTTGAACGTGCTGATGAATTTATTCAACAAGCCAACGAGTTTTGTCGCGTAGAAAAAGGCTCACAGGAAAAACCGAGCGATAAGCGCGGTCAAGTCAGTGCGGCGATGTTATTTGGTACTGCCCGTTTCAATACCTGGGTAGCAGCGAATAACTTTAAAGATGGCAATGAAATGCGCGATGCCAAAGATCAGGTCATGTCTTATATCTTGCAGCAATTCCAAATGATGCTGGAAGATAACTATGATGAATACTGTGAACAGTTCGAAAACTATTTACGTTTCCGTCACAATGAAGAGTTTCATGCCAACAAGCATAACCATGATCACAAGCACGATCATTGATTAAAATACGAAAAGCCCCGGGGGGCTTTTTTTATTTGCTGTAATTTATCATATTGACTTTGAAATGATTTTTACCCTATATAAGTTGAATAATAAACAAACAAAAAAACAAGGCATCTAATGCAGCAACTTCCCTTCCCGATCATTGACCTGCATATTCACCAATGGGATCCTTATAACACTCCACATGCGGCAGCTTTCGCGGTCAAGTTGTTTGGCAAACATCCTAGATTGCTGGACAAGATGGTTCGACTGTTGAAACCAAAAGACGTCATTGAGACCATTGGCCTGACACAGCACCTGACTGCACCTTATCTGGCTGCAAATTACAAGAAAGATGTAGGAGATTATGAAGTGGAGCAGATTGTGCATGTCGAAGCCAGCTGGCATGACCACAAAGGCACTGGCGTCGTGAATGAAACCCGTTTCATCGCTGGACTTCCTTTTAACCAGCGCAATATCGAATTGGGTGGAATCGTTGCTACGGCTGATCCACGGCAGAAAAACTTTAAACAGTTAATTGAATTGCATCGCGAAGCCTCTCCAAAATTTCGCGGTATCCGAAAAATGGCTGCGGTACACCCAGATAAAGGGATTCATGCCTGGACCGATGAACCGCATCTCTATCGCAACAAAGATTTTCTGAAAGGCTTTGAGGAACTGGCCAATCAAGATTTAAGCTTTGATGCCTGGGTCTATTCTTCCCAGATTGCGGATGTTACTGTGCTGGCCAAAGCCTTTCCAGAAACGCCTATCGTACTGGATCACCTCGGTACGCCTGCAGGTTTATTTGGCAAGGTGGGCAAAGCCACAAGCAGGACCGAACAAGATCGCGCCCAGATATTTTCAGACTGGAAAGATCAGCTGGCTAAACTATCAGAATGCACGAATGTATCGACTAAAATGTCTGGTCTGTTTATGCCCGTTTTGGGACATGATTTTCACACGCAAAAACGGTTGGCAACTAAACAGGAGTTAGTGGAACGTGCCGCACCCCTGATCCAGCATGCCTTAGACTGTTTTGGTTCTGAACGTGTGATGTTTGCATCCAACTTCCCAATGGACAGTGTCAGCAGCTCACTCACCAACATTATTGATGCGTTTAGCGATATTGTTCAGGACTATAATGAAAATGCCTTAAAGCCGATTTTTTATGAGAATGCTAAACGCTTTTATCGACTTTGAGTGGATGAGGACATGTTAAGTTGGATAACAGATTCCAGTCTAAATACGCCTTCAGGCAAAGGACTTTGTATTTTACTCACTATTATTTCAAGCTGGATAACGTCTTATCATTATCAAAGGGTGATCCATCATCCTTTTAATCGAGATATTGCTTTCTGTTCAGCTTTGATTGGTTGTGGAATATTGATTTTTCTTCTTATTACCTCTGATTTGAGTCTGCCCTTATCCATCCTTGCGGGTATAATCGGAGGGATTGTTTTTAGCTATAGAGCAATCTAGGACATAAATCTCAAGTAGATAAAAAAATCCCCTCATTTGAGGGGATTTTTTTATTAACACTATGATGTTTTAATTTGCTTACCATATTGATCAGCCATCACTTCAACCAGCTGATCCGGCTTGATGTATTTTTTGATCATGGCATCAATCTCAGCTTTACTCAGTTTAGCAATCGCTTGATCACGTTTTTCCCGGTAAACCAGATTACGATCTTTTTCCAGCTGTGGAATCAGCATAGTGTGAATACGGCGATCATCTTCCAATGCAGTTAGACGCTGTTTCAAGATACTGGCTTTTGCCGCTTCCACTTCCTGTTCAGTCACGCCACGTGTCAGCAATTCATTCAGTACCTTATGCACTGACTGAGAAACCTGTGCGGATTTTCCAGCAGTATAATTAGCACTAATCATCATTGCGCCCACATCTGCCCATTCATCGAGTTGTACATCCGCACTAAAACCATAGACCAGGGCATTTTTTTCACGTAACTCTTGCGCCAGTCGTGACGACAGCTGTGAATCACCCAGAATATATCGGAATACTTGTAAAGCAGCTGCATCAGCATGATCAGCGCCTACCGGCATGCTCATAAATGCCTGATAACTCCCGAATTCACGCTGCTCAGACAAAGCATGAATTTTCTGGGCTAGATAGCTTCGATATTCCGATTTCAGACGCTCATAAGGCTGTGCCGCTTTCCAGTCTGAGAAACTATTTTTCAGGGTTTTTTGCATCGATTTCGGATTAAATTCGCCCGTAACCGCGATTTGCGCATGCTGGGTTTTTAAAAACTGCTGATACAGTGCCACGACCTGTTCGCGAGTCGCTTTCTGATACTGTTTTTTGGCCAGTTCAGGCTCGAAATGGAACCGCAGATCGCCAGGCTGATAGATCTCGATCTTTCGGGCCATCGTCAAGCTCGACACGGTATCTGGTTCAGTATAAGGACGATCCAGACTGGATAAAGTTTGACCCTTGATCAAGTCAAACTGACTTTGCTCAAATGCCGGCGTTTTCAGCACATCAACCACATACTGGAAAAACTCTTCAAACTTTTCTTTTTTGGCGCTGATCTGCAAGGTCAGGCCATTGCCGGATGCACCGGCAGTCGCTGAACCACCTACTTCAATAATTTTATCGGCAATCTGCTGCAAGCTTTGAGTTTTCGAGGAGCGCAACATTAAATAAGCCGTCAGGTCCAGAATCTCGCCTTTATTCATCAGGCTTTGAGCGGTACCAAAATCCAGTGAAATTGTGGCATAAATCTTGTCATCACGAGTAGTCGTCGGAAACAGCGCGTATTTAATGCCATTTTTCAACTTGCCACGCTGAATCTGCTGATCCTTGCTATACAGATATTGCTTGGATTCCTGGACATATTGCTTCACTTCAGCCTGATAAACACTGACATCTTTCAGTGGCTCTTCTGCTTCAGCCTGCTGATCCAGAGTTTTTACCGGTGCTTCTGTTTGTGCCAGTTCCTGCGCTTTTTTCTGATCTTCCGGGGTAGGTAAAATATTGCCGGAAATCCGGTATTCAGGTTTTAAAAAACTCTTATAGACCTGATTGACCTGACTCACATTCAGGTTTTGAATTCCATTCAGATCTCTAAAATACTGGCTCCAGTCACCCGAATACGCCACTGCATAATCGCTTAAACGTGAACCCAAAGCAGTCGCACTATTTTTAATATTGTCGGCCTGATTTCGGGTCAGATTTTTAGCCCGGTTTAATTCTGCTTCGGTAAATGGCTGGCTCTGTTCTACGCCTTGAATCAGTCCCTGTTCTATCGCCTGTGCCTGATGATTCGGTGCATAAATTGCTCCCATAAACACCAGATTAAAGTCTTTATCCAGCCAGGTGCTAGATTGCACCGCAGTTGACTTTCCAGTTTCCACCATACTCTGATAAAGATGGCCACTCGGTTGCAAGGTGTATAACGTTGGTGAAACAGCCAAAGCCGTTTTAATACTTTCTTCTGACTGATTTAAATAAAGATTAAACTTGGCCAGATCACTGCCTTTCTTTACTGTAAATTCACGCTGTTTGATTTGCTCTGGTTTAAGCGCTGGGACTTTCACTTGCGCTGGTACACTTCGGGATTGAATCGGACTGAAATGTGTATCCAGTTGTTTTAAGACCTCGGCCTTGTCAAACTTGCCAGAAATCACCATAAAGGCATTATTCGGTGCATACCATTGACGGTAAAAACGGTTCAACTCCTGCATATTGATGGATTGCAGTTCATTCAGGTCACCAATTGGCAAACGGCCTAAATACTGATTGCCATAAGCCGATTTAAACACCTGATCAATCAACACCGAAAATGGCTGGTCCAGCCGGATTTCACGCTCGCGTTTTACGATATCAATTTCAGTCGGTACATATTTTTCCTGAAGCACCAGCTTGTCCATGCGTTCAGCTTCCAGAAAAATAACTTCACTCAGCGCAGTTTTTTCAGGACGGATCACATTGGTATATTTGGTCGAGTAATAATCGGTGCTGGCATTAGTCATCAGGGTATATTGATCCAGTCGACGCTGGAATTCATCTCCTTTGACATTTTCTGTGCCTTTAAAAGCCAAATGTTCCAGTAGATGTGCCAGACCGCCCTTGCCCTGAGGATCATTCAGGGAACCGGTCAAATAGACCGTATTCATAAAAACTTTATTTTCTTTATCATTCGATGCCAGGATAATGCGCAGTCCATTATCCAGTCGGTATTCTTCAATATTCTGTTCCGTTTTCACCAAAACAGGCTGTGCAAAACTTAGTGCACTACAGCCAGTCAATACAATAGCCAGACTTAAATTTTTATAACGTAGCAACATTCTTCATCCAAATTATAAATATAAATTTTTATTCGCGCCCATCTTAGAGAATGATTCTTTTTCTGAATAATCTATTCCAAGCCGAACCATCAAAATAACATGCCGCCTCGCCTGACGACATGTATATCTATGTAATTATAAAAATTATAGATAAATTTCAGCCTGCATATATAACTTGCCGTAACCGGAAATTTCAATTCGTTCCTGATCTTGCAAGGCACAATACAGCACCCCACCACGCGCTGATGCCTGATAAGCGACCAGTTCATTTTTACCGAGTTTCTCGGCCCAGAGCGGCGCAATTCCAGTGTGAATCGAACCGGTTACCGGATCTTCATTGATGCCATTACTCGGTGCAAAATAACGTGAAATACAATCATATTGTGTATCTTGTGAAGTAATCGCGACATCTAGAAAGGGATTCTGAGCAGTAATCGCAGTACGCTTGCCATTCAACTGTTTCAACAATTCAAAATCAGGCGTTTCATCCAGCACATCCTGTACCGATTCATATTCAATAATATAACCCTGTGCATTCAGATAAACCTGTTTAAACGGTTTATTCAAGGCCTGTCTTAAGGCCTCAGGATATTCAGCAACAGGCTCTGCACGACGGACTGGAAAGTTCATTCTGATCTTGCCATCTGTATCCTGACTGACCACAAAGATTCCCAAATCTTTTACATGAAAATGAATTATTTTCCCCGTATCAAATTGATTGAATAGTACAAAGCTGCTGGCCAATGTCGCATGACCACAAAAATCCACTTCCTTGGTTGGCGTAAACCAGCGAATGGCATAATTATCGCTATCAATGACTTTAACAAAAGCTGTTTCAGACAGATTGTTTTCCAAGGCGATATTTTGCATCAGACCATCTTCGAGCCATTCATCCAGCACAATCACGGCTGCGGGGTTGCCTTTAAACAGTTCCGTGGTAAACGCATCGACCTGGTACATTTTCATTTTTGAATTCCTGAATATAATGATCTCTAGTTTAAAAGCTTTTTTGCAAGAATGAACTTGAATATGCTATATCATCTCATTAATCTAGCCTGTTAAATAAATAGAGCAAATGGTGCTGCATGACCAACTCCCATATTCAAAGCGTTCCTTTAGAAAAAGCTTATCGTCTGATTACCCATGGTCCTACTGTGCTGGTATCTGCTCAAGACCAGCAGGATACGGATGTTATGGCAGCAGCATGGGCATGCGCACTGGAATTCAGCCCAGCGAAAGTGACTGTGGTTTTGGACAAAAGCACCAAAACCCGAAATATTATTGAAAATTCAGGTTATTTCGCGCTGCAAATTCCGACATTGAAACAACTGAATATGGTCTATCGTCTGGGTACACAGAGCTTACATGATGTGCCGGACAAACTGGCACAATCCGGAGTAGAACTATTTCATTTTTCTGGTTCTGATATTCCTGTAGTACAAGGCTGTGCGGCCTGGATACTCTGCGAGCTGATTCCTGAGCCGCATAACCAGCAAATGCATGACCTGTTTATTGGCAAGGTGATCGCAGCCTATGCCGATGATCGGGTGTTCCGCGACGGCCACTGGCATTATCATGAAGTGGATGAGGAATGGAAAAGTATTCATCATGTAGCCGGTGGACATTTTTATACCATCGGCAATGCTGTGAGTGTCGATGATCCAGAATCATAAATTTTTCAAATTTGGAATAAATGAAAATAATCGCGGATAATCAGATGATATCTGCAAGCCCCCAGAGCATCCGAAATCATGCTACTTTATCCTTAATCTTTATTTGGTCTGATGCGCTATGATGCCTTTTAAAATTCACTGTATTGATGTCCAGAATTCACTGCAAAATTATATCTGGTTGCTTGAACATACCGCGTCGCATCAAGTGGCCGTGATTGATCCAACTGAAGCAGAATTGGTGCAAGACTATTGTACCGAACACGGTTTAACAGTAAGTCAAATCTGGCTGACTCACTGGCATAAAGATCATATTGGCGGTGTGCCGGGGCTGATCCAGGGACAAAATCTGCCCGTGTATGGCCCACGAGCAGAACTAAGCAAAATTCCCTTTATCACCTATCCGCTTGAGCATGAAGAACAGTTTAATTTTCATGGGATAGATATCCAGATTATCGCTGTACCCGGGCATACACTCGGCCATATTGTTTATTTTATTGATGCGATTGATGTGCTGTTCTGCGGCGATACATTATTTGCCATGGGCTGTGGCCGGGTTTTTGAAGGAACGTATCAACAGATGTATCATTCACTGTCCCGTCTGGCTGCCTTACCGCCACGCACGCAGGTGTATTGCACTCATGAATACACCTTATCGAATGCACAGTTTGCCAAACATGTCGAACCGGACAATTCGGCAATTCTGGAACGTTTCGAACATATTGAGCGTTTGCGTATGTTAGGCCAGTGCACGCTGCCAAGTAGTATTGAAGATGAATTGCAAACTAATCCTTTTCTGCGCGCAGAAAGCGTGGAAGAATTCCAGCGTTTAAGAACCCTGAAAGATCAGTTTTAAACCGGATTCAAAGCTGAAGACAATGCTTCAGCCGACCCATTATATGTCATTTGCGATGCATAGAATGTCATTGAAAGGTACGTACAACTTTTACACAAGTCGAAATAAGTTAAACCTCCATCTAAAAAATGTCTTTCTGTGCCATTTTTCCTTTCTTATGATCAACCCAGTCTCCTATTTTTTAGGAACCAATTTCAGTTCCAATACATAAAATAATGACTTATAAATAATAGGATGATATTGATTTAAATTGGAGAAATTCGTGGAACATTGCTTAAATAATCAGCATGGAACCTAATAAATTATTTAAAAAGCCCAATTTACTTGAATTGGGCTTTTAAAAAACTATAAAGATATGATTTATATATAATAAAAAATAGAATTTCGGATAACGTATAGTATGTTAATTTTAGAAAATCTAATTAAATCTGTAATTGTCGTAGCTTCTAAAGCAGGTTAATAAATTAAAATGAATATTAAAATTTTAGAATCTCACCATTTCAATTCACAAACGAATGAGCTTTTACAGCAATATTTGATTGAACATCATTTGCCTAAGATAGGTTTTTATCATGTAGTTGCGATAAAAGATCATACGATCATTGCTTTAGGAATGCTTTATACTAATAATACGCATCCTCATCGTGATTATATCTTATTTCATGACGTGCAAGACTATTTAGAACCTAGTATATTCTCAAAATTGATTAACTTTTTAGAGAAGAACTCTAAAATAAAAAGATTACAACTGTTACTCAATTCTAGGGATACTCACTTACATAAGCTACTCGAATTACATGGTTTTTATATCGCTAGAACTTCTTACTTAATTGAATTAACTAGATTAAATGAAATTATTACTGATACAAGAACAATAAGAACCAAAAGTTTAAATCACATGTCTCTAGATGAATGGATAGAGTTTAAAAAGTTATTCCACTTTAACTATAGTCGATATCATGAAAGTGTTAATCGTTTAGCTCAAGAAATTCCTCCTAATCAATTATTCGAAAATCTAGAAAATATAAACTTAGCACAATCAAGAATACTCTTAAATAGTCATGACGATCCCTGTGCTTACGTCCTTATCGGTAACTCAGATGATAATTTAATAGAAATCGCATATATAGGAGGGATGTATGAAGATCGTATGAATTACTATTTAACTTTCTTTCAAGATGAGTTGAAGACATTGCTCAAAAAATATAAAACTATTTATTTTGAAGCTGACGATTCAGACTATTATATTTCCGCATTAATTCAGATATTTAACTTTGATTTATCAAATTCTTTCTACACACTTATCAAAGACGTAAATTAGTATCTATTTACTTTTATGATTTCTCTTATTTTAACTTAAGCACTTTAACCCCTATTTAATATAATGGGCATTATACGAAATTAAACTGTAAACTAAAAATAGAAATGAAATGTCAGCTTTCAGAGCATGCCACTCATTCGGTTGTTCAACTTTAAAAGTGACATTGACCATGTCGATACCGCAAGATGATAAATGGGATAACAGTAACCAAGTTCTTGGATTCTATTTACTGGAACTAAAAACTTATGTATCGCATGAAGTAATGTTAAAGAATCTGGTTGCTTTGTGCATAAGTATCCAGTTCGCCTTGAGTAACGATACGCACCACCTGCATTTCATCAATACGTACCAGTAGCAAGCCACCTAAAGCAGGCTGATAACGACGGGCACTGCCAAAAGGCGTATAGGCCACTTTCGATTGAACACTAAAGTTCAACCAGTCCTCATGTCCTAACATCACAGCAACCGGAGCAAGTCCCTGCTGCTGCATCAATTCAATTTGTTGATTCACATAGTGTTCAATGGTTAATTCAGTCATGGTATGAGTATTCAGTTTGAGAATTACATTTCAGACAGTATAAAGCATGCAAATCGAGCTGAAGATCAGAAAACCAGCAGCCGGTATTCTTTTAATAAATAAGTCGATTGGATTTTAATTTTCTCATTCTAGATCTGAAATTTTCTATTTTATACGGTTGATAAAATTAAAAAACAACCTGTTTCACTAATAAACTATTGAATTAAAAAATTAATTATCCTAATTTATAGCTTATAAAAAATTAATATTTAGTTACAACCTATTCAATATGATAAAAATCATTTACTTAACTATTAAATTGTTTTTTTCTTAATCACCCGATGTTCACTATATATCCAAATTCATTTAAATTAATTTAAATAAAGGCATTTGCCCTTTAAAAGATAATTTTTCACCCTTATTTAAGATTTAACAATGATGAAGGAGTGATCTCGTGAAAAAAGTGGTTAAAGCTAAAAATTTAATTGCATTTCGACTATGGTTAGAAAAATTGGGATATTCGGTACGCACCTTGGCGGATGATCGTGGTTTCAGTTTCAGCTTCAAGAAAGAATATGGCTTAGTGACCTGTGATCTGGCAGGTAATGCATTAGCATTACAGTTAGGCGAGGAATTTGAAGATCATTTAAAGGCCTGATTGCTTCTATTTAAGTTAAGAGCAGAAAAATAAATTAATTTCCCCACTGATTCAACAGCACTATTCTCCAGTTATTCAGCCCATTTCGATGGGCTTTTCTTTGTTCAGTAAATTTCAGGCAATAAAAAAGCAAGGCATCAGCCTTGCTTTAATATGATGGTGGGGACGGAGAGACTCGAACTCTCACACCTCGCGGCGCTGGAACCTAAATCCAGTGCGTCTACCAATTTCGCCAC
>NZ_JBAPXX010000142.1:0-58746 GCF_049284435.1 Acinetobacter sp.
GCACATAACGGTGAACTGGCAGCCTGGACAGGTGATACCCAGATTTTCATTTATCCTGGTTATCAGTTTAAAGTGGTCGATCGTTTGATCACCAAGTTCCATTTACCAGAATCGACCCTGTTAATGCTGGTGTCTGCCTTGTCCAATCGTGACAATATTCTCAATGCTTACAAGCATGCAGTAGACAGCAAGTATCGCTTCTTCAGTTATGGCGATGCCATGCTGGTTGATCAGGTACAATAAGCGAGAACCATTGCCCATGCCGATCGAGTCTGTACAACAGTCCATTCATATTCGCCGCAAGAAAAATGCAGTGGTGTTTCAGAATATCGCTCGGCTTTGGGATCTGGGCCAACAGGCAAAAACACATCAGGAACTGCTAGACGGATTGCATCCCTGGAATGGCCCGATTACGCTCAAGTTTGAAAATAACCTGCCACTTGCGCTTGCCGGAATTGGGCTTTTTCTGATTGGCAGCATTTTTATTGCACCGGGAAATATCTGGATTCAGGGCAGTGTTTTTCTCGGCTGTCTCTGCATCTTCTGGGCCTATATTTGCTATGAACAGCAGCAGCCCTTAGAGGAAGTCATTGCTTTTCTGGAAGAACAGGCACTGACCAAGAAATATCAGCTTGCCTTTCAAAAACAACCACAGCATATTTCCATGCCTCTTAATCCCCTGCACTTTATCCGGCATTTAAAACATTTATTTCCAGTATTCAATCAAGGTTCGTTGAGTAATGAGATTCAGCGTTATGCCAGCACGGTATGGGAAGATGAAAATGGCCAGCAACATCAGGTACTGCTATTTCAATACCATTATATTGATGAAGTACAGACCCGAAACAAAGAGGGCCAACCGGTCAAACTGATGCAGGTTCACAAAGACCTGTGGGGCGTGTTTGTTTTTGATATCCAGATTCAGGGAGTGGCGGTCACCACCTCCAGAAAGAAATTTTATTATCCTTATAGCCATCCCTGGCACAGCAGCGATATTCGTACCAATCAGCGCTTAAGCTTTTATGGCAGTGATCCGATGCAGACCGCCAAATTACTCAGTCCGGGTTTTGTACTGCGACTGGCCGATTTTTTTGAACAGCGTCAGGGTGATTTGCTGTTTCACCCGGAAAACAAGATGCTGTGCTATCTGGGACCCCATGATTTATTTCAGGTATCGAGCAAGCAGCAGAATATTAGCGATATTTCCACATTGCGCGGTCACCTGAGAACGTTTAAATTAAAACAGCTCGAAAACTTACAACATGATCTGCTGCAGTTTTTAAAATAAATTTTTCGCATCATTTTTAAAATATAGATATAGCTTGGGGAGATCTCGGATGGGATTTTTGATTTTATGTTTGGTCATTGTGGCAGTGATTTTTGCGATTATCATGATCCGCAACAGTATTGTCCGTCATCACAACGCCATGATTCGGGCTTGGTCGGATGTTGCCAGTTATGAACGGCAAAAACTGAAAATTCTTGACGGGCTGCAACCGCTGGTCGAGCAATACTCAAGTTTCGAAAAAGGCACTCTGGAAAAAGTCACCGAACTGCGTCAGAACATCATGAACCTGAATATTAAGGATGCCGATATTGGGCAGTTGCAACGCATTGAAAGCCTGAATAAACAGTTAATGCATAGCCTGAATGTGGTCATCGAAAATTATCCGGAACTGAAAGCCAATGACATCTATCTGAAAATGATGGCTGAAATTGAAGAACAGAATGAAAATGTCGGTGCGGCGATTACCATCTATAATCGCAATGTCGAGCTGTTTAATAACCAGATCCAGATTTTTCCGCACAACATCATTAACAATATGTTGCTCAGAAAAAAAGTGGTACGGCCTTTCCGTGATCAAAGCGTGACCCAGAATTTTGATTACCGTCCGAACTTTCACTGAGTGAACAGCAATATCTGATAAAATTTTGCATCCTTGGCGCATTAACTTATTATAAAAACAGTCAAGGATGCGGCTGTACCTTTCTAAAACTTATAAAATAAAGAATAAAAATTATGCTGGATTATTTAGAGCACTTGCAACAGACGCTGGTCGAGGAATTTTATCGGTTATACGACCATTATCAGGATGATGAAATCTATGTCTGCAGTCTGGTCTTTGACGAATTTTTACTGCTGGATGATCTGGCGATCTCGACTGAACGCAGTATTTTTAAAGATCCGGAAGATCCACAGCAATATCTGGCTGAACAGGATCGCTGGAATGTCCGGAAATGGGGTTATCGAGCACATGCTTCGCCCGACTCTGGACTCATTCCCTTTAAAACCTTGCTGGCCGATTATTTTAAAACCCAGCACAGCTTTGGCCATCCGGTATTGGCACAGCAAAAACAGCTGCACGCGACGCATCTGGATTTATTGCTGGAGAGTTTTAAACAGGCCAAACATCGTCTTTCTGAGGCCTATGGTCTGGATCTGGATGGCATCCTGTTTTTCATGAGCCTGCCGACCCAAGCCGAATTTGAATGCCAATCCGCGCAGACCCTGAATCCTGAGCATATTCATTTACAGGATTTCTTGGCTTCCAGAAAAGTGACGCATTCTCCTGCCATGCAGAAACGCTTAAAACTCTCGAAAAACGATAAGGATATCCTGATTGATCTAGAGCAGATGCTGGTGATGGAACCTTATGATTATCTGCAAGTGGCGCAAGATGCCTATTTGCTAACCTTGGAATCCTACTTTGTCGATAGCAATATTTATATCCAGAAACTGATCCAGCATATCGCTGCAATGGCCTCCGAGCCGGATGGAAGCTGTGCCCTTAGCCGGGAAGATATTCAGCAGCGCTTGCAGCAGTTTTCTACACATCCGCCAATTTCTCCGGATGTTCCCTAGCTTCAGCGATAAATAAAATTACAGAGCGAATGCTCTACAATGCTGGCGTTTAGTGTAAGAATCAAGGAAAATAGCGCCCTTTAGCTATAACAATCAGCGAACTGTTTTTTCGCCTTGATGTGGAACTCCTATGAAGTTTGAAAAATTAGGTCAGTCGGGCCGTGCCCGTCGTGGTCGTTTAACGCTTGAACACGGTGTGGTGGAAACCCCAATGTTCATGCCTGTGGGGACTTATGGTACGGTTAAGGGCCTGTTGCCACGCGACATTAAAGAGATCAAATCTCAAGTCATTCTGGGCAATACTTTCCATTTGTATCTACGTCCAGGACTGGATGTGATTCGTGAACATGGCGGCCTGCACGGATTTATGAAATGGAATAGTCCCATTTTGACCGATTCAGGCGGCTTCCAGGTCTTCAGTCTGGGCGCAATGCGTAAAATTAAAGAAGAAGGTGTGACCTTCCGCTCACCAATTGATGGTTCAAAAGTATTTTTATCTCCTGAAATTTCAATGGATATTCAGCACACGCTGAACTCTGACATTGTGATGATTTTTGATGAATGTACTCCGTACCCTGCGACGCATGAAGAAGCGCAAAAATCTTTGCAACTTTCTTTACGCTGGGCCAAACGCTGCAAAACCCAGCATCATGACGTGCTGAAAAACCGTAATGCGCTGTTCGGTATTATTCAAGGCGGTATGTATGAAGATTTGCGTGAAGAATCGTTAAAAGGTTTACTAGAAATCGACTTTGATGGTTATGCGATTGGTGGCCTGTCCGTTGGTGAGCCAAAAGAGGAAATGATCAAGGTACTGGATTATCTTCCAGAAAAAATGCCTGCAGACAAACCGCGTTATCTGATGGGTGTCGGTAAGCCAGAAGACATTGTGGAAGCGGTGCGTCGTGGTGTCGATATGTTTGACTGCGTGATGCCAACCCGAAATGCACGTAACGGTCACTATTTTGTGACAGACGGCTTGGTGCGGATCCGTAATAGTAAATATCGTCATGACCAAAGCCCACTCGATCCGCATTGCGACTGCTATACTTGCCAGAATTTCACCCGTGCCTATTTATTCCATCTTGAGAAATGTGGGGAAATGCTCGGCTCAATGCTCGGTACGATTCATAATCTGCGCTATTACCTGCGTTTGACTGAAGCGATGCGTGATGCATTAGACAACGGTACATTTGACGAATTTGTTCATGACTTTTATGCCCGCCGTGGCCTGGAAGTGCCACCTTGTCCGCAAGATTAATCCATCAGCATTTGCGCTGAGGAAAAAGACAATGTAAATTGCAAGAATATGTCAATTTATTATCGAGTTGATCACCAGTTTTTTATTTTAGGAAAATGTAATGAGCCTTTTTATTTCGACTGCTCACGCTGCAGGTGAAGCTGCACAACAACCAAGCATGATGGCGAACCTTTTGATGATTGCTGTTTTTATTGCAATCTTCTATTTCTTGATCTGGCGTCCTCAATCTAAACGTGCCAAAGAACACCGTGCTTTGGTCGACAGCCTTGGCGTTGGCAGTGAAGTGGTATTTGCAGGCGGATTAATGGGCAAAATCACCAAGATTGAAGGTGACTTCGCAGTGGTTGAATTGAGCCGTGGTGTAGAAGTCAAAGTTCAACGTGCAAGTGTGATCTCAGTCCTCCCTGAAGGCACTTTAAATAACCTTTAATCAAAAATAGTCGTGCCCTCGCACGACTTTTTCATTTTAAGAAGAAAACGAATGCGTTACCCAGCATGGAAATATGTACTGATCCTGGTTGTCCTGTTGATCAGTACCTTATATGCCCTGCCAAGTTTGTATCCAGATGAACCTGCTGTACAGATTTCGGGTGCCAAAGCCGGTACTCAAATTGATGCAAGCATCGTACAAAAAGCAGAGCAAATTTTAAAAACTGAAAATATTGCCACCCATGACAATAGCTTTGACAACAATGCAGCCTTATTACGTGTAGATTCAAGTGAATCACAGCTTAAAGCCAAAGAGGCTTTACGTCGTGGTTTAGGTGATGATTACGTGGTTGCACTGAACCTTGCCCCGACCACCCCAGAATGGCTGCAAAAAATTGGTGCCAAACCAATGAAGCTCGGCCTGGATTTACGTGGTGGTGTTCACTTCTTGCTTGAAGTGGATATGGACAAGGCCATTGCCCAGCGTATGGAAACCTCTGCGACGGATCTACGTCGTCAGTTGCGTGATAACAACCTGAAATTTAATAACCTGAATTTAAGCAACAACACCATTGTGATGCAGTTTGCCAACAATGATGACCGTTCTGCAACGATGGACTTCTTGCGCCGTAATGGCAATGAGTTTACCCAGCAGGCTGTTGCGACCGAGACCGGTTCGACCTTACGTCTAAACTATACTGATGTGCGTAAGCAAGAAATTGAATCTTATGCCGTCAACCAGAACTTGACCACTTTACGTAACCGTATTAACGAGTTAGGTGTCGCAGAAGCACTGGTGCAAACTCAGGGCAGCAACCGTATTGTGGTTGAGCTTCCGGGTGTGCAGGATACCGCTGAAGCGAAACGTGTCTTGGGCCGTACCGCGAACCTCGAGTTCCGTTTGGTGGCTGACCAGAATGATCAATACATTGATCCATATACCGGTCAGGCAACGGGTGCATTGCCACCAGGCACAGAAGTCTTTGCTTATGAATCACTGGACAGTGGTCGTCAGCTCCTCCTGAACCGTAACCGTATCTTAACCGGTGAACGCGTTCAGAATGCATCAAGTGGTTTTAGCCAAGACACTGGCGGTGCAGAAGTAAATATTACCTTGGACAGCGCAGGCGGCAAACTGATGTCGGATGCCACCCGTAATGCGGTCGGCAAACGTATGGCCGTCTTGTTCATCGAGAACAAACAGCGCATTAACTATGTGGAAGATCCTGCGACCGGCACTCAAACTGAAGTTCGTACCCCGTATACTGAATCTGTAGTGATTAACGCTGCAACCATTCAGGCAGTACTGGGTTCTCAGTTCCGTATTACCGGTCTGGACTCACCGCAAGAAGCTGCTGAACTTGCCTTGATGCTGCGTGCAGGTGCGTTGGCTGCGCCAATGTACTTTGTTGAAGAACGTGTGATTGGTCCAAGTCTGGGTCAAGAGAACATCGATAAAGGTGTACTTTCAACTCAGATCGGTTTCCTCTTGGTTGCCATCTGGATGGTGGTATTCTTCCGTGTATTTGGTGTGATTGCCAACTTTGCACTGGTCTTTAACCTGGCAATGATTCTGACAGTCATGTCCTGGATTGGCGCTTCCCTGACCCTTCCGGGTATTGCCGGTATCGTCATTACCATCGGTATGGCGGTCGATGCCAACGTACTGATCTGTGAACGAATACGGGAAGAAATCAAATGGGGGGCTTCGCCAAAACAGGCGATTGTGGCCGGTTATGATCGTGCCTATAACACCATTTTCGACTCGAACTTGACCACATTTCTGGTGGCGTTCATTCTGTTCGCGATTGGTACAGGTCCGATCAAAGGCTTTGCCGTAACCCTGATGATTGGTATTGTCTGCTCGATGTTTACTGCCATTACAGTAACACGTGCAATCGTACAGATCATTTATGGCAAAAAACGTAACTTGAAAAAGTTGAGCATTTAAGGAGATCACTGATGACTGAAAATACTCAACTGAATCAAAAACAGTACGGTCGCCCTGAAGACGAACGCATTATTCCGTTTATGAAGATTGCGATGCCTGCGGCATTGTTTTCAATCCTCTTAACCGTTGCGAGTATCTTCTTTATTGCCACCAAAGGCCTGAACTTCGGTTTGGACTTTACTGGTGGTGTGGCAGCCGAGCTGAATTATACCAATCCGGTCAAACCTGAAGATGTCTCCAAGGCACTGAACCAGGCTGGCTTTAATGATGCTGTGGTACAGACCTTAGGGTCTGAACGTGACCTGATGGTGCGTATGCCGGTTCAGGAAGATATCGAAGCTGAAGACTTGACCAAGGCTGTTACAGCAGCGGTTCAACTGCCAAATAATGCGGCAGAAGTACCGAAGGTTGATGTCGTCGGTGGCCAGGTCGGTAACGAACTCTATGTTCGTTCTGGCGGTGCTGTGGCATTGGCACTCCTGCTGATGCTGGTCTATGTCACCATCCGCTTTGAGTTCAAGCTGGCCATGGGTGCCGTGTTGTCACTATTCCATGACATTATCGTCACCCTCGGGATCTTTGCGATGATGCAGTGGCCATTTGACCTCACTGTACTTGCGGCACTCCTTGCAATCATCGGTTTCTCACTGAATGATAATATCGTGGTTTCTGACCGTATCCGTGAGAACTTCCGTAAGATTCGTGGTGCAGAACCGGTCGAGATTATCAACATAGCCCTGACTGAAACCCTGCGTCGTACCATTCATACCTCTATGACCTTATTGCTGGTGGTGCTTGCCATGATGCTGATGGGTGGTGATGGTTTGAAATGGTTCTCGATCGCGATGTTTGTCGGTGTCTTTGTCGGGACCTATTCGTCGATCTATATCGGTACATCCTTTGCCTTGTGGCGCGGTCTAAACCGTCAGGACTTTATTGTTCAGGTGAAGCCAGAATTTGAAGACGAGAACCAGATTCCATAATCTGGTTCTGTTTCATTTTCATAATTCAGCCCATCTTTTGATGGGCTGAATTATTTCTACCATGTGAATATGAAGTAGTAGGAATAATCGCAATTACGGGGTGAATTTTCTCAATATCAGTTTTTTGAAAAACTATCTTTCTAGTTTCATTCAGACTTTGAAACTCATAATGATCCTGAGCTTTGCTCACCAACTGCAAAATGAGCTGCAGGCCATTGACCAGATACACACAGAGTATACCTGCAGTGGATAACTCAGCCTGTTTATCACAAATCAGCCACCAGCCCGGTTTTAAGCTGGGAAAATAATACGATTCAGTCACCTGAATCACATAATGCTGTGCTTGCAAATGAAAAATATCCTGATTGAACGAGAGTGCTGAATCTATGGAAATAAGTGTGAATGCCTGCTGTTGCACCACCTGCATTTGCAACAGTACACCTTGCGCTGGAACTGGAGATAATTCAACTTTTGGTTCAGCCGACTGATCTAAAATAAGAGTATCCAAACCCAGTTGTTGTTCTAACTCCCTTGCAGCCTTCTCGCCGATCTGACGTTTGCTATTCAGCAATTGTGCGATATACGATGCAGACAAGCCGAAATGTTCACAGATCTCTTTGCCGGTTTTAAATTGCTGCGTCTCGATCAGCAGATCAATCACCTTGGCCAGATTCGTGCGTCTGCGTTCAAATATTTCAGTGGCATTCATCATGGTCTGCTGGTCTGTTTTTATCTTTTTCATTGCAATACATTACAATAAAAAAGCCCGCAATCAAATTGCAGGCTTTTTAACTGATTCGACAGGAATTTAAGTACCTTGTACCAAACGACGGGCGCTAATAATCCCCGGTTGCTGCTCAAGACGGGCCAGCAGCTTGGAGAGTTGTGCCAGGCCTTTGACTTCAATCAGTAGCTTCATATTGGCGATACCATCCGCTTCTGAAATGGTATTGACCTGACGGATATTGATCTGATCGGAAAAAATCACTTGAGTCAGATCTTTGAGCAGACCACGTCGATCATAGGCTTCCACCACAATCTGTACGCTCTGACCACGCGTCGGCTGCATTTCCCAATCGGCCTCTACAGCGCGCTCAGGCTCTTGGGTGATCATACGGACATAGTCCGGACAAGCCACCTTATGAATGCTTACCCCACGATTTAGAGTGATATAGCCGGCAATTGATTCGCCATGCACCGGCTGGCAACATTGCGCCACGTGTAACTCAACATTATCCAGACCATCGATCAGAATGCCGTGCGCTGACAGCGTATGACTGGCACGCGGATTCAAGGCAGGTTTCAGCACCAGCTCAGGTTCGTCCTGATCCAGATGCATGTGACGGTTGACCTGATTAATCAGGGCATGCAGGCTGATATCACCATTGACCAGATTGACCAGAATGTCATCACCGGTTTTGACATTAAAGTGGTTGCAATAATCACTCAAATCGATCGATTTTGGATGGATCGCCAGACGTGACAATTCTTTGTTCAGCACTTCACGGCCAACTTCCAGGTTCTTGCTACGATCCTGTTGACGGAACCAGTGACGCAGCTTGTCCCGCGCACGTGCAGTCTTGATATAACCCAAAGAATTGACCAGCCAGTCCCGATTCGGTTCACGGTCTTTTTTGGTTAAAATCTCGACCTGTTCCCCGGTTTTCAGGGTATAGGTCAGTGGCACATAGCGCTGATTCACCCGTGCGGCATAACATTTGTTACCCACTTCGGTATGCACATGATAGGCAAAGTCGAGCACCGTTGAACCGCGTGGCAGCTCTTTGATGTCGCCATCCCGGCTAAACACATAGATCTTTTCAAAGCCTTCAAAATCTTGAATATGTTCAAAATTTTCGATTTCATCTTCAGATTCCTTATGTGCGCTTGATTCATTACGTTCCTGATAATGTTCAAGTACCGCACGCAAGGAGTGCAGACGATGGTTAAAGGAATGATCGGTGGTTTTAGAGCCTTCCTTATAATTAAAGTGTGAACATACCCCAAGCTCTGCTTCATCATGCATGGTATAGGTACGAATCTGCACTTCTAGTGACTTGTTTTCGGCAATCACTGCAGTATGCAAAGAACGATAGCCGTTGGCTTTCGGATTGGTAATATAGTCATCGAACTGATGCGGAATATGACGCCAGATCTGATGTACAATCCCTAAAGTGTGATAACACTCAGGTACACTTTTGACCAGTACCCGTAAGGCACGAATATCATAGAGCTGATCGAAACTCAGGCTCTTGCTTTTCATTTTTCGATAAATCGAATAAATGTGTTTCACCCGGCCATTAATTTCAGCCTCGATACCGTGCTCGGACAGTTCATTACGTAATTTATCAATCACGAACTGAATATACTGTTCTCGCTCCAAACGCTTCTCATTGAGCAAAGAAGCAATTTCTTTATAACGTTCTGGCGCAAGATAACGGAAAGCTAAATCTTCCAGTTCCCATTTTAACTGGGCAATACCCAAGCGGTGTGCCAGTGGTGAATAAATGGTCAGAATTTCCCGGGCAACCCGTTCCTGACGTTCACGCGAGGAATTGGCCAGTTCACGCAAGGCGTAGGTACGTTCGGCCAGCTTGACCAGAACCACACGCACATCTTCGGTGACCGAGATCAGCATTTTGTAAATGCCAGACAGATGTTCACGCTGGTTATTATTGAAATGATCTTCCAGACGCTTATTTTTTTCGATCAGCTCAGACAGCTTACCCATAGCCAGCGTGCCTTTGACCAGGCTATGTACCTGTTCGCCGAACTGTTCCAGCACTTCACTGAGGGGCATGACGCCTTCACGAACAGCCCGATACAGCATGGCTGCGGACAAAGTATCTTCATCGACATGCAGATGCGCCAGAATATCCGCCATCTCAATACCGGTATAAAAAGTATTGGAGCGGTGCTGAACCGTACTTTGCAGCTCTCTTTCTAATGTTAAGTGGGCGACTTCTTCGAGCTGCGTTAAAGGTGCGCCATCTAATATGCCACGAACCCGATCCAACCATTCCGTCAGATCGTGGTGTGCTTGTTCGGCATGTTCTACAGTCGTCTCCTGTGACAACTCATTGAGTCGTCCAGGGAGTTGCTCACGTACTGTGACCATACCCATCTCCTACTTTTAAAAACATCATTTCTTTAATCGTTTATTTGATTTTCTTTTTCGAACAATGCGATTGATTCAACATGTCCAGTATGTGTAAACATATCCATCACGCCCGCTTGGGTGAGACGATAGCCCTGTTGTACCAATAGTCCTGCATCTCTGGCGAGTGTCGCAGGATTACATGACACATAAACGATTCTTTTAGCTCCAAACTGAGGGATATAATGCATTACTTCTTCTGCCCCGGCACGTGGCGGGTCGATTAATAATGCATCAAAACCTTGATTTGCCCAAGTGTGGTGCGAGAAATCTTTGGTTAAATCTTGTGAATAGAACGCTATTTGTGCAATACCATTGTTTTTGGCATTTTCCGCACCACGTCGAACCATTTCATCACTTCCCTCGACCGCAATCACCTGACCCGACGCACCAACACAGCGCGCTAGCGGTAAAGAAAAGTTTCCTAATCCACAAAACAGATCCAGAACCCGTTCACCCTGTTGTAGCCGAAGCAAATCACATGCCAATCGTACCATTTGCGGATTGATGCTTGAATTTACCTGGGTAAAGTCCAGGGGATTAAAGCCGAATTTCACATCAAAGTCATCAAGACCATAGTGTAAGCGTGCAGATGCGTCTGGATCATCTATCCGCGAGAGCGTCTCTTTGCCGGCAGGCTGCAGATACAGTTGCCAGCCTTTCTGTAACGTAAATTCGCGCAATTGGTTGACATCATCGGCAGATAATTTTGCAGTTTCACGCACCAGCAGTGCAATTTCCTGATCCCCCATGGCCAATTCTATATGACCGATGTCGGCCTTACCATTGAGACCTTGCAGCAATTGTTTAAGACGTGTAACCGAGCCAAACTCGCGATCCAGAATCATGCAGCGATCAATCGGCGTCAGTTTGTTGGACTGATTTTCACGAAAACCCACCACCAACTGATTCTTGGAAGGCAGATAACGCACCCCAATCCGGGCTTTACGGCGATAATCTTCACGTTGTGAACGTAAAGGCGATAGCCATTGATCCGGCTGGATTCCAGCAAAATGCTGTAAATGCGATTTCAGAACATTCTGTTTCAGTTCAATCTGCGCATCCGCAGCAATATGCTGCATATTACAGCCACCACAAACCCCAAAATGCGGACACACCGGCTTCACGCGAATCTCGGAAGCGTCGCTTAACAATTCAAGACTGTCGGCTTCTTCAAGTTTTTTAACTTCGCGGGTAATGCGGGCACGCACGGTTTCACCCGGTAAGGCATAACGGATAAAGACTTTCTTGCCATGTTTATGCTGCGGATGATCCGGATGTGAACCATAATGAGCGATACCACGTCCCTCATGCGATAGTGACTCAACCTGAAAAATGTACTCGGGTTGCTGGATAGGACGTGCTTGTGCTCGATGTTTCATGAAAACCTAGGGTGTGGAGATGGGAAAATCAAATTGGGTAAATTCAGTTCGTTGCGAAGTCTCACGCCAAACTGATAAAAAGTCCGCATGCTGCGGTTGAGTATGCAAATATTGAATCGTGCTTTGCAGCAGATGCTGATAATCCGGCAGTAACAGCTGGCCTTTTAACAGCAACCAGCGGATATACACCAGCCAGGTATTCAGGACATCACCTTCACAATAAGACGTCAGTTCGGTCCATTGCTGATTGCGAACATATTCCGGAACCCGATAGGCTCCGTCACCGCGCTTACCTGGATAACCCAGCAAATGTGCAACATCGTCCAGTTTCTGGAAATGACGGGCATGGAACATGGCCATCACATCCATCAGATCGACATGACGATGATGGTAACGATTCTGGTAGTTATTATAACGCTTTTGCGTATCAATTTCGCCCTGATCGAACAGACTCGGTGCAGAGAGTCCATGATACATGGCACGGTATAAAATTACTGGTAAATCAAACTGTGAGCCATTCCAACTAACTAGTGTCGGATGGCGCTTGTCAAAAATGGACAAAAATTTTTTCAAAATTTCTGCTTCAGAATGCTGTTCCCGGCTAAAGGAAAACAGCTTCATGCCCTGCTCATCCATCCATAAACCGGAAATACAGACGATTTCATGCAGCGGCAAACGCTGAAAATCCGAACCTGAGTCCTGACGGCGTAATTTGGTCAGGGCCTGATCCAGATCTGCTTCGGGCAGGTCCAGACCAAACAGATGCGCGCCTGATTTGAGATCGGTTTGGGTTTCAATATCGAAAGTTAAAACAGGCAGGCGCATAAAACAGTGCTCAAATAATTATTCAGGATCTTGTACAGAGAATAACCCTGTAGACAGGTAACGGTCACCACGGTCACAGATAATACACACAATCACTGCATCCGGATTTTCTTCTGCCAGTTTAATCGACGCCCACACTGCCCCACCAGAAGAGGTTCCAGCACTGATGCCTTCTTTCTGTGCCAGCTTGCGCATGGTTTTTTCAGCTTCGATTTGTGGAATATCAATAATCCGATCCACGCGGCTGCGGTCGAAAATGGTTGGCAGATATTCTTCTGGCCAGCGACGGATTCCGGCAATACTTGAACCATCAGATGGCTGTAAACCAACGATCTGAATATCAGGATTCATTTCTTTCAGGTATTTCGACACACCCATAATGGTGCCAGTGGTACCCATTGAGCTGACAAAATGAGTAATCTTTCCACCGGTTTGTTGCCAGATTTCTGGACCCGTGGTCAGGTAATGTGCTTCGACATTGTCCGGATTCCCAAACTGATTTAGCACCAGGCCCACGCCATCATTCTGCATTTGAGCAGCAAGATCACGTGCACCTTCCATGCCCTGCTCTTTGGTTACTTCAATCAGCTCAGCACCATAAGCACGCATCGCGTCCTTACGTTCCTGACTCATATTGTTCGGCATGATCAGCTTCATTTTATAGCCACGCATTGCTGCGACCATCGCCAATGCAATCCCCGTATTTCCGCTCGTTGCCTCAATCAGGGTGTCACCCGGTTTGATCTGCCCACGCTTCTCGGCCTGCATGATCATATTATAGGCCGGACGGTCTTTGACCGAACCTGCCGGGTTATTGCCTTCGAGTTTCGCGAGTACTGTAGCTTGAGTGTGACTTGCCAGACGCTGCAAACGCACCAGCGGCGTTTTGCCTACATAATGGTCTAACAAAAATTCATCTGCTTGAAAATCAGGGGTGGTATTACTCATTATTTGCACCTATATCGAGGTGCGGCTATTGTATGAAAAAATGCTTTTCCCTGCACCCATTTAGCAAGGCTTTTTCAGAAAACTCACTAAAACTCACATACTATCAAGCCATAAACTGCATTTTCCTGTCCTTTAGCCAGATGACACAACCCTCTGGTGAAAATGAAAGCTCCATTTCAGTCAGACACTTTTAAATATTGAAATTCCGGACGCTTTAGTCTTGCTCTACTTGAACAAAATTGACTGAAATCTCTTGTATTTTTAGCCCCTAATCCGAACATTTATAAAAATAGTGCTTAAATTTTAACTGTCGATTTAAAGCATGCTAATATGCCAAGCATAAAGAAAATACTGCTTAAATCATGTCAACGATCAACAAAAAGCTGTTTAAACGCCTACACTTAAATCATGCCTATGGACAGCTGATTGCGCTGATTTTTGTGCCAATTACCATTTTGGCCTGCGTCGGTGCCATGCTGGTGTTGACTGAAACCTCGAATGCCGCACGTGCCCAGCAGAAGCAGATGGCCATTGCGATTCTGACCCGCTTTCAAGGTACTTCAGAATATGCACTGGATATTTTGAACCTGTATCCCTGGCAATATGACCAAGCCCACAATGCCATGCAGAACATGCTGAATGAAAAGCATCTGGTTCGAGCAGCAGTTCTGGATGAAAATGGCAAGAACCGTTTGGGTATCGGCTTTCAGGAACAGACACCTTGGCCAGAATTTGAGAAAAGTGGTAATTTTGTTGGCCCGATTCTGCATCAAGATAATCATATCTATGCCATTAAAGTGAATGAAAACACTTTTTCTACCGGCTGGCTGGCGATTGAACTGGATAATCAGCCCCTAGAAATTGCCCGTTACCGGGTACTGATCGTACTGATTGCGACCGGATTACTGACCTTATTATTGCTATTGCTCTGCTTGAATTTCTACTCACGGCGCTGGATTGCCCCGATGTATGAAATTCGCATGCAGTTGCAACGCCTGAATGCCGATACCCTCGGCCAGCATATGGTGATTAACAGCACCGGAGAGCTGCGTTTATTGCAACGTGATATTGCCAATGTGGTAAAACGGCTGCATTTCAGCTTTCTGGAATTGCGTGAACATACCGAACAGACCGAAGACGATTTGCGCCGTACCCTCGACACTTTAGAAGTCCAGAATATTACCTATCGTCAGGCACGTGACCAAGCCATCTCGGCCAACCAAGCCAAGTCGGTATTTCTGGCCAATATCTCCCATGAACTGCGTACTCCGCTGAACAGTATTGATGGTTTTATTCATCTGTTATTACGTCAGGGCAATCTCAGCAATGAGCAGAGCCTTTATTTGCAGACCATCCGTAAGTCTTCCGCGCATTTGCTGGCACTGATTAATGATGTGCTGGATTTTTCCAAAATTGATGCCGGCAAACTGGAACTGGAAACTGCACCTTTTGATCTGGAAGAAGCGATTTTTGATGTGATGGACATGCTGTCGCCACTGGCAGCACAAAAACATATTGATATGGCTTTCTATTATGCAGACGGTGTGCCAAAACATGTGATTGGGGATGCATTACGTTTTAAACAGATTCTGACCAACCTGATTTCCAATGCCATCAAGTTCACTCCGGATGGAGAAATCATTGTCCGGGCACGCATGGAACATGATGGTATGGATCAATGTGTGCTGCATTTTAGTGTACAGGACAGCGGTATTGGCCTGAGTGGTACAGACCGTAAAAAGCTGTTTGAATCTTTCTCGCAGGGTGATACCTCGGTGACCCGTCAATTCGGCGGCACCGGTCTTGGTCTGGCGATTTCCAAACAGCTGGTCAGCCTGATGCATGGCCAGATTGGTTTTGAAGACAATCAGGAACGTGCCCCAACCGAAAAAGGCTCAACTTTCTGGTTTACTGCCCAGTTCCTGGTCGATGAAGATACCGTGATTGAGCATCCAGATTTTAGCGAATTGACCGTGGTGTCTTATCTTGCCCATCCGGCAACTGCGAATGTGCTGCGTCATTATCTGGAAAATTATCAGGTTAAACATATTGAATGTGCATCGATTCTGGATCTGTTTAGCCGTCTGAATCATTTACAGAATAGCGAAAATACCTGGCTGATCGTTGATCATAGTGGTGACAGTGAAGTCTTGTTACGTGAAATCCGTTCACGTTATCAGGGTCATCTGGCTGTCTATGGTTATCAGATGCAGCTGGATCCGAGCATGCTCAACGACCATCATGCCCGTGCCCTGCATCAACCCCTCAGCCGCAGCTCGCTGATTCAGTTACTCGGCAATCAGCCAGTCTTCGATCAGGAACAGCATGAAGAATTCAATGGTCAAGGCCTGCATATTCTGGCCGTGGATGATCATTTGCCCAACCTGATTGTTCTGGAAGCCTTGCTGGGCGAACTCAATGTCACCACGACCAAAGCCCTCAGCGGACAGGAAGCGATCGATATTATTCAGCGCCGTTATGAACAGGAACAGCCAGCGTTTGATCTGGTGTTTATGGATATTCAGATGCCGGTGATGTCAGGGATCGATACCACTCGTGCTATTCGCTCGCTGGAATCGACCTTTGAAAATCATAGCCGCCTGCCGATTATTGCCCTGACAGCGCATGCACTTTCTGATGAAAAACATAAACTGCTGCAAAACGGCATGGATGATTATGTCACCAAGCCGATCCAGATCGAGCAGATTATCCAAATTTTGACGCACTGGACTACCGAGCATTTTAAACGGATTCCGGTACTGGAACGTGCCAATGTGATTGATGCACTGGATCCAAATATTCTGGACTGGCAGCAAGGCCTGCAACTGGCAGCCAATAAGGAAGATCTGGCGGTAGACCTGTTACGCATGCTGGTGGACAGCTTTGCAGATGAACTCGATGAAATGCAGCAACTGATTGAACTGGAAGATTTTCCACAACTTGAACATGTGTTGCATCGTCTTTACGGCGCAACCCGTTATGTCGGAGCACCGACTCTGCAGAAAGTCACCGGGGGCTTTGAACAGTTCGTTTCGACCTTGCGTAAAGAACGCCGTAAGGCCGATGAAAGCTTTGTCCAGGATGTGTTGAAATATTTTGATGAACTCAAAGCCGTGGTTGAACAGGTTGAACAGGCTGCCCAGCAAATTTTGAAGCAACATTTAAATTAAAGATTTGAAGCTGCTCAGCTCATGATTTGAGAAGTGTGACTGAGCTGTCATGCAAGCCCAAAAGCTGCATGCTATGCTCAAGCCAGGAAAATAAGGAAGAATGCCATGTCACTTGTACGCTTGGAAAAAAATAACGGCATTGCCACTGTTACATTGAATCGTCCAGATAAACGCAATGCCATGAGCTTTGCCCTGCTGCGCGAACTGGTCGCGACTGCACAAAAAATCAAAAAAGATAAAAGCATCCGTTGTGTGATTTTAACCGGTGAAGCTCAGGTCTTTAGTGCCGGTATTGATCTGGCAGATTTAAATAATCCTAAAAATCGTGCTTATGCTGCATGGGAACTAATCCGTCCGGGTCAAAGCTTATTTCAAAAAGCATTTCTGGTCTGGCAGGAATTACCGGTTCCGGTAATTGCCGCGATGGAAGGCTTCTGTTTTGGTGCCGGCATGCAGCTTGCTCTGGCCGCAGATATCCGCATTGCCCATCCTGAGACCAAAATGTCGATCATGGAAACCCGTTGGGGACTCGTGCCAGATATGGGACTCAGCCGTTCGCTGAAAGGCCTGATTGGTATTGATCTGGCCAAAGAGTTAACTTTGACTGCCCGGATTTTTGAGGGTGAATATGCCAAAGAAATCGGTCTGATTACCCATGTGGATGAACAGCCACTGGCAAGAGCACAAGCCTTGGCTGAAGAAATGCTGCAACGTTCTCCAGATGCGCTGATGGCGTCTAAATTTGTACTGGATGCCATGCAGCATCGTCCGAACAAATCCCTGCGTATGGAAAAAATCTGGCAACTTAAATTGCTGCTGGGTAAAAACAGTCAATTGGCCCGTAAAAAAGACAAGAATCCAGAGGTTCAGTTTGTACCGCGCCAATACAAATAAACCAAGTCTGAATCCAGGAAAGGAATAAAACAAAGCATGCTGTTGAATCGCGATACTAAAATTGCCTTTTTAGGTATGGGTTTAATGGGCACTCGCATGGCCACACGTCTGCTTCAGGCAGGTTTTCAGGTGGCTGTATGGAACCGTACCCCGGCTGCCTATCATCCGTTGTTAGAGTTAGGTGCAACTACGCTGTCTTTGGATCAGATTGCGGATTATCCGGTGATTCTCACTTGCCTAGCAGATGATCATGCCATGCAATCTGTTTTTGCTCAGATCGAACCATATTTGGTTGCAGAGCAAGTGATTGTGGATTTTTCCAGTCTTTCGGTACAGCAAACCCAAGCACTTGCCGCGCAAGCACAGGCTAAGAAAGTGACTTGGATTGATTCTCCAGTTTCAGGGGGTACCGCCGGAGCTGAACAAGGCAGTCTGGTGATTTTTGCCGGTGGTGATGCCGCAACGATTGAAGCTTTAACGTCAATCTATAAAGTGCTATCACAACGCGTGACCCGTATGGGTGATACGGGTACCGGTCAGGCGACCAAAATCTGTAATCAGCTGATTGTGGCTGCCAATAGCACCTTGATCGCAGAAGCGGTCGCCTTGGCTGGACTTGCCGGGGTGGATACATGTTTACTGGCACCAGCGCTGGCGGGTGGTTTTGCCGACTCCAAGCCTTTTCAGATTCTGGCACCCCGTATGGCCACGCAAACCTTTGAACCGGTGCAATGGAAAGTACAGACCTTATCCAAAGATTTGAATAATGCCGTGCAACTGGCCCAAAGCTTTGACCTGGATGTTCCGGTCGCAACTCAAGCTTTATCACAGCTACATGCCCATCAAGCTCAAGGCTTTGCCGAAGCAGATCTGGCTACTGTAATCCAGCAACTAAAACATTCATAACGCTTGATTTATGCAGCCCTGAATATTGAAGAGACATACATGATTAAACTTGCCATCAACCTGTCGATGATTTTTACCGAAGTGCCGCTTATCGAACGTTTCGCGCTGGCTCGTGCACAGGGTTTTAATCATGTGGAAGTCCAGTTTCCTTATGAGCTCACGATTGGCCAGATTCAAAACCAGCTCAGCACGCATCAACTGAACTTGTGCCTGATTAATGTGCCAGCGGGCGATTTAATGCAGGGCGGTCATGGTCTGGCCGGCATTCCAGGACAGGAAATCGAGTTTCGTCATGCTGTTGAGCAGGCCATCCAGTATGCCACGGCGTTGAATGTACCGCGGGTCAATATTCTGGCAGGAAAACAGCCCCTGGACTGTGATCTTTTACCCTGCCTGAATACGCTGGCGAGCAACCTGAAAATGGCCTGTTCAATGCTGCTTGAGCATCAAATTGAACCGGTGTTTGAAATGATCAATGGCACCGATATGCCACGTTTTTTGATTCAAAATGTTGCTCAAGCCCAAGAAATGCTGGAAGCGGTACATCATCCGGCCTTAAAAATGCAGTATGACTGTTACCACATGGCCATGATGGGCGAAGATGTACTGGAAACTTTGCAAGAAAATATTGCCTCGATTGGTCATATCCAGTTTGCGGATTGTCCGGGACGGCATCAACCCAATACGGCCTCAATTCAATATCATGATATATTTCAGTGGTTAAAACATAGTCAATATCAAGGTTATGTTGCTGCCGAGTATAAACCCAGCGGACATTCCAACGATTCCTTTGACTGGAAAGCTGAGTTCTTTCCGGAGCATGACTGAGTGGACTGCGGCTTCATTTGAAATTCAGGACTAAAACCGCTATATTAGACCATGCATAATTGTTAGGAAATTACACTCCCCATGAATTTAGAACCATCGCCCAGCGCTTCTAATTCTCACGATCTTACTATGAATTCAAATTCTCAAGCTGTACAGGACTGCTTAAAAGTCGTACATGCTGCACTTGAAGATGTAAAAGCAAAAGAAATTGTTGAGCTTGATGTCAGCGGTATCAGTAATGTGGCTGATGCTATGGTCATTGCAAGCGGTACATCGACACGTCACATCAAATCATTGGCCAATAACGTTGCTGAAGAAGCACGTAAAGCTGGCTTCCGCCCTCTTGGTATTGAAGGCGAACGTGATGCTGAATGGATCCTCATCGACCTTGGTTATGTGGTGGTTCATTGTATGCTTCCAACAGCGCGTAAATTCTATGACCTAGAAAGCTTATGGCGCAATCCTACAGATACTGACTCTGTAGCGTAAAAACCGAATATTCAAAAAAGCGACCTGTGTAGGTCGCTTTTTTATTGCCTATTCATCCAACTTTATAAGCGTTAATACCACTCAATCTATTAGCTATTTTTCTTTAATTTTCATCTTGTCTTATGCACCGATTTGATTGGTATTTTAGGATCAATTCATCATAAACATAGAAGTTCGATGACCACTCAATAATCCTTTTTCCAAGATATAAAATAAAAATCCCCCTTTATTAAAGGGGGACTTAGGGGGATTCTAATGATTTAAATGATTAGTGACCCGTACCATTAATCGCTTTGGTCATGTCTTCCACAACTTTCTTGGCATCACCGAAGATCATCATGGTCTTGTCATTATAGAACAAGTCATTGTCCAGACCTGCATAACCGGTTGCCATAGAACGCTTGATCACCATAATCGTACGTGCCTTATGCGCTTCCAGAATCGGCATGCCATAAATTGGCGATGTTGGATCATCTTTCGCCGCAGGATTCACAACGTCGTTCGCACCAATGACCAGCACCACATCTGTTGCCGGGAAGTCCGAGTTGATTTCATCCATTTCTAGGATGTCTTCATACGGTACGTCCGCTTCAGCAAGGAGTACGTTCATATGACCCGGCATACGACCTGCTACAGGGTGAATCGCGAAACGAACCGTTACGCCCTGCTCTTTCAGCAAGTTAGCCAATTCTTTTACCGCATTCTGTGCACGGCCTTGCGCCATACCATAACCTGGTACAATCACCACGCTGTCGGCATTTGACATCAGGAAGCCTGCGTCATCTGCCGAACCTGAACGGTGATTACGTTGAACCTGTTCACCTGCTCCTGCTGTCGGCGTAGCTGCACCGCCCATCGCACCACCAAACAAAACGTTGATGATGGAACGGTTCATCGCTTTACACATGATGTAAGACAGAATCGCACCTGAAGAACCCACCAGTGAACCTGCAACAATCAGCATGTTGTTTTCTAGGGTAAAACCAATACCAGCTGCTGCCCAACCCGAGAATGAGTTGAGTAGCGATACCACCACTGGCATATCACCACCACCGACTGGTGCAATCCATACCCAGCCGAATGCCAGCGCAAGACCTGTCATCGCCCAGAACGAGGTCATATTGCCAGTCAGGAAGAAGTGAATACCGAAACCTAACATTGCAATAAAGATGATTGCCTGAACCGGTTTCACCCACGCACCTGAAATGGTTTTCGCCCATTTCTTTGCAGCCAGTTTGCCGTAAGCAAAGACTGATGCTGTAAAGGTAATCGCACCCACGAAACAGCCCACAAACAGTTCAAATAAATGAACACGGCTCATTTCATGGAAATTCACACCATTGGCAGCCAACAAGTCTGGACCTAGTTCAATCAGTTTGTTGTTGTGAATAATTGCAGCGACAGCGATCAGGACCGCAGCCAAACCTACCAATGAGTGCATCAACGCTACAGTTTCAGGCATCTGCGTCATTGGAACTGTACGTGCACGAGCAATACCCACGATTGCACCTAGCACCATTGCACCAATGATCATCCAGACCACTGGATTCTCAGCCACAAAGAAGGTAGTCACGACCGCAATGGCCATCGCGATCATCCCGTAACGGTTACCGGCAATCGCAGTTTTGGGACCTGATAAACCACGTAGCGTCAGGATAAAAAGAACGGCACCAATCAGGTAGAACCAATCCGCATATTCTCGAATCATTTCCATGGATTAACCCTCTTTTTTCTTTTGCTTAGGTTTAAACATTTCCAGCATACGTGCAGTCACTGCAAAACCACCAAAAATATTAATACTGGCCAGGAACACCGCAATTGCACCAAGCACGCTCACCACGTTAATGGTCTGGAAATCCACGCTACCTTCAACGCCAATCACCGGCAGGCCAACGGTCTGAATCATCGCACCGACAATAATGATCGATGACAAAGCATTGGTCACCGCCATCAACGGCGTATGCAATGCCGGTGTTACACCCCACACCACGTAGTAACCTACAAAAATGGCAAGGACAAAAATCGTAATTGTTTCAACCATGAGTCTTCTCCTTAACCACGTTTCAGCAGCACTTGGCCGCCATGAGTGACAAGTAGGGCTTTTTGAATTTCTTCTTCTTGATTCAGGACAAAATTCTTATCTGCATCAAATAGTGTTTCAACGAAGTTAAATACGTTACGAGCGTATAAAGCAGAGGCTTCAGTTGATACAGTCGACGGAATATTTGGAATGCCGAGAATTTTCACGCCGTTGTCGGTATGGACTGTTTCGCCACATTTTGAACTTTCGACGTTGCCGCCAGATTCTACTGCCATGTCCAGAATCACTGAACCCGGTTTCATTTTCGCAACTGTTTCAGCACGAATTAAACGCGGTGCATCACGACCTGGTAAAAGCGCTGTGGTAATCACGATGTCAGCATTCGACACCGCTTTATCAACAATTGCAGCCTGATCGCGGATGTATTCTTCACCCGGCATCCAGCCATAACCATTTTTAGCAGCATCTGCAGCTTTTTGTTGCTCTTCAGCAGACATTGGCACGTCTAACCATTTACCACCTAAAGATTCAACCTGATCTTTGGCAGTTGGACGCAAATCTGTGGCTTCAACGATGGCACCTAAACGTTTTGCTGTTGCAATCGCTTGCAGACCTGCTACGCCGACCCCCATGATCACGACACGAGCCGGTTTGACCGTACCCGCAGCAGTCATCAGCATCGGGAACATGCGCTGGTATTCAGCCGCAGCCAAAAGCACCGACTTATAACCTGCGAGGTTGGCTTGAGAAGACAAGACATCCATGTTCTGCGCACGAGACAAGGTTCGTGGCAAAAGTTCCAATGCAAATGCAGACACGTTTTGTGCCGCGAATTGGTCAAGCTCAGTATTACGGTAAGGATCAAACATTGCCACGATAGTGGTGTTCGGGTTGAGTTTTTGAATTTCCTCACCTTTCGGTGCACGAACTTTTAAAATCAACTGACTGCCGGTGTAGGCATCATCCGTAATTTTGGCACCAACTTGTTCATAGGCACTATCAATATAGGCAGCTTTAACACCTGCACCACGTTCGATAATCACGCTATGTCCTGCGCTGATCAATTTCTTTACTGTCTCTGGCGTCGCAGCGACGCGATTTTCACCGACAACAGTTTCGGCTGGAATTCCGATCTGCATGAGCGTTCCTCAAGCTAATTTTTCTTAAGTAAACATCGTGTAAACGATGCTTCCCCTCAGGATGTGTTCTTGTTGAATTTTTGGATTCTAATCAAACTGTTTGAAATTACCACCTACTATTTATTTAATAAATACCTATATTTTGAACTGATGATTCATAAAAATGATGCTGTGATAGCACATTTATTTAATTCTCTAGCCATTCATATTCGATGCTTTTATAAACGATATTCATTCCGCTGACTGAAATATCCAGATTTTGCTGGTGTAAATAAGCGCAGATTTCTGATTTATTTTGTTACATTGATGATTCTGACAATGATTGCTGTATTTCTTGATTCAGAAGTAGATTTTCAATTTCGCTAGTCCCTATAGATAGCAGCACTTTAGCTGCGCCGTTTTTTTAGTTTTGACTTTTTTGACAGATTTAGCACTCAAGCAAGACCACTGGTTTTAGATGCTAAAATCGTATTTTATGAAATGATAGAATTTGTTTTGAGCACATCTTAATCAGACAGAATTGATACATCTGACAAAAAATGATCGCTAAAATTTTATAAGACTCAGGTCTCACACAGTCAGATAAAGGGTAGAAAAAAACCTGGAGGACTATTTATTATATTAATGTTCTGAACTTGATTCAAAATGAAAAATCCTATTTTCGCACCAAATTTGCGCAATAAAATAGAGCAAATATTCCACTTTTTTAGCCTTGGTGCTCCTTTTTTATTGTTTCTACATCAAGCTGCGCTTTAATGAAGCAACCCAATCATCAAAAGATAAAAATTCTGCAAACATTCACTCATATTTTCTATTTAAAATTGCACTTCTTTCTTTAAGCTGCCTGAGTTCTAATAATTTTCAATGCTGGCAATATTTCTCTACTTTTAAAGCGGGAACTTCTGGCCTATAGTGCCCTCAATTTGAACATTATTCTCATTCCTCATTTAAATTATTTCAGTCTGAATACAAGGTTAGCCCTATGCACACGCCTCTCGATATTAGTCAAAATAAGCCCTTATTATGGCTGATGGCGATTGCATGCGGTTTATGTGCTGGCGCGAACTATTATTGCCAGCCACTGATTTCATCGATTCAGCAGTATTATCAGGTACCTGAATCACAAGTGGCACTTACCGTCACTTTTGCTCAAATCTCTTATGCCTTGGGCCTGCTGTTTATTGTGCCTTTAGGTGACATGCTGAATAAAACCAAACTGATCCCCTTTCTTATGCTGGGTGCGGCAACAGGTTTATTTATTTGTGCTAGTGCGGTGAATCTGCCAATGCTCTGGGTCGGTACCATCATTGCTGGACTGTTTTCCGTGGCTGCACAGATTCTGATTCCCTTGGCCACCATGGCGGTCAAACCGGAAAAAACCGGAGAAGTGGTAGGCTTTCTGATGAGTGGCTTACTGGTTGGCATTCTGCTCTCGACCAGTATTGCTGGATTATTTTCCGACCTGTTTCACTGGAAAATGATTTATATCGTCAGTGGCATAAGCATGCTGGCTTTAAGTTTCTATTTGAGAGGAAAACTACCGAGCCTGCCACGTCTGAGAATTAGCTATGCAGCAATTTTTAAATCTATGGGGATATTACTCAAGCAGGAACCGCGACTGGTTTTGCGTTCACTTACAGGCGCCTGTGCTTTTGCTGCCATGAGTATGTTGTTCTCCACCATCGCTCTGCTGTTGACGCAGGAACCTTTTCAGCTTTCTGATGTCATGGTCGGACTGGTCACGCTGGTAGGTGTATTTGGCGCACTTTCCACACAGTTTATTGGCAAATGGGCCGATCGTGGCCATATCAAAACACTGAGCTGGATCGGCTGTTCTATCCTGATGGGGAGCTGGCTATTTTTATACTTTGGTGAAGTGTCTTTGCTGAGTTATATTCTGGGTTATGGACTGATGAATCTGGGGCTCGCGATTACACATAGCTGTAACCAGAACGTGATTTTTCGTCTGCGCCCGGATGCCAAATCACGGGTCAATTCACTGTATATGACCTTGTATTTTATTGGCGGTGCCTGTGGTTCAGCCTTAGGGGTCTATGCCTGGCATCACGGTGGCTGGAGCATGACCTGTATGGCAGGACTTGGGCTAGCTTTGTGTGCCACCCTATTCGCCCTGCTAGATCAATGGCATCAGGCCAGGACAACTGCATAAGTGCTTTGACTATATTTAGCTGACTTGCGCCGCCGGATAATAAGGCTTATTCAGATCAAGAGTTTGTGAGTTTTCTAATAAAATACAGATAAAAACCGGCAATAAGGCTGCCAGAATCCGGCAGCTCTCCTCTAATAATTTATAATTCAGCGAACTGTGATACGTAGCGCCACCCTGCATTATCTGATGGTGCAAGGTAGATAAACGCTGAAATATCCCAGCTAAAATTTCAACAGAATTTCGTTCTTTTAAAGCATTCTCTATATTTTTTTTCTGTATTTCCAGGTCAGCTTGACAGCTTTCCAGACTAATTTTCTGATGACGATAATCCCAAAAGCTTTGTTCCACATAGGGATTGGCCAAGAGTGAGCGGATCGGCTGGTTGTATTTTTCCCAGAGAATATGATTAATTTTCTGATCCAGATCCTTTTGGCAGAGCATTTCCAGAAACTGATGCAGCTTGTTCTGATCTTGAACTAGATCGCTCTCATCTGCATAAATCGCCTGAAAGCTGATCCACAGGCTGATAAACTTAAAATCCAGATCCTGATCCAGGTCTAGCGATTTTTTAAACCAGCCTAAGCCACGATGAATTCTTAAATTAAAATGTGCCGAATTTTGTGCTTTATGGCTTTTATAAATTTCCTCCAATAACAACATGATTATTCTCCTTATTTCTAGCGTTTTTATATTCATCTTTCTTGTATCAAAATATACCATTCCAACCTGACTGGGAATTCCAATTTTATTTCTTGTTTCATTCCTTGGATTTACCGGGCTAGCTTAAGTTCCCCGGGTGGTTTTTCTGATTTTATGCTAGTATTACGCCCTCTTTTTGCGACGTCAGCCGATCCGGTTTAAGCCAAAAACCAATCGCTGAGTGATCGCATGGATTGCTTCTTCTTTCTTCCATTTCGTTAAGGCGTGATTTTGAATGACTGATCTGACCACCATTGAAAATAAACTTCAACCACGAATCAGTGTTGCGCCGATGATGGATTGGCAATAACTATACATTTACCAATATAAATTCAATAACTTATAAGTTTAATAAAATTAATAGTTGCAATATAGTTGCACGAAAACAAAAAAACGCCCTCAGTCCGGAGACCAAGGGCATATAAATAAGCGGACAACTTAATTGGATCGCTTGTTGTTAAATACGGATTTTGCGAAGTCAATAAATGTGATAATCACCTTCGCCCAACGTTCCCAATTTTGGCCAATATCAGCCACGAATGATTTTACGAAAGCCAAGACCCAAGCCTTTTTATCAGCTCCTGAATCACGTTCCTTTTCTGCTGCATCCATCGCATTGACAGTCGTTTGAACGATTTCACGACCAACGCCATAGGCATCTACGATTGGAGAAAGTGCGCTGGCAATAGTTAATGCTGTCATTATTTAAGCCCTTTTTCATGTTTAATAATTACATCTGCAATCGCTTTCGCAACAAGCCAGTATTTTGCTTGCAAAACTGCAAATTCTTGAGGGTTCGAAATAAAGCCAAGCTCAACAATCAAACCACCATTGGAGACAAAGCCTAGTTTCCCGCGTGCTGAATCAGATTGATCAATCCAACCATCCTTGCCACGTAATCGGCTGCCTGTGACCTCTGAAATTGCTTTTGAAATCGCTTGAGCTAGTTTCTTGTCTTCTGGTAGAGCAATCGTCTCAACACCATTTGCCTGTGGATTTGACGATGCGTTCAGATGGAATTCAATTGCTGTACTTGAGCCTCGAATGATTTGAATCGCATTGGTTAATGGCAAATTAATATTACCTTGGCCATCTGTCTTGACCACTAGCCCAGCGCGCAAAAGGTAAAGTTCTACTGCATTCCGAACTTTAACTACAAAATCAGCCTCTTTGTCTGATCCACGAACGGCACCAGGATCAGTATTGCTATGGCCAGCTGTAACCGCAACAAAGCCAAGTTTGTGATGGAGATTTGGTTGATAGATCTTTTTACCGATCCACGACAAACCCACCATCACTACACCGGTAATGAATGCATGGTATTCAACCGGAATCAGTTTAAAATCCATCGCCCACTGCAATGCCGGGATAATGACAAGCAATAAAAAAGCCCCCAAGGCCGGGAGCTTAACTGACAAATACTGCCATGCATTTTCATTAATTAATTTCATTATTTCCTCTCACATTACTGCGTTCATAAAGTTTGTTGCGGATTTCTTCAACTGTTCTTAAAAGTTGATCGGATTGTTTTTCAAGGACCTGGATTTTTTGGCTGTTTTCCATAGATCGAGTAGCCATGGTGTCGGTTTTACCTGTCTGGGTGTTCCAAGCTAATCCCAGCGCGCTAAGTAAAGCGATACCACCCCAGCGCACAATATTTGTGGTGTTATCAATCTTAGTTTTGCTTTCGTGAAGCACTCGGATCTGCATATCGGTTTCCTTGTGCCTTACCTCAGCATCCACACGGATTTGCTTCATCTCATCTCGAAGACTTGATTTTGTTCTATTAAGATCATCTTCAATGTTCTTCTCGACTTTTTGCATGTTGTGATCAAGGCTTTGCTGCTTTTCTTGAAGCTGATCAAACTGCATGCTCATCCGGTCAATCTTTTGAGGCACATCGGCCAATTTTTCCATGCTTTGTCGCAACTGGTTAATGTTGTCTGAAATCGCATAAAGCTGGCTTGGGGTTATCGGTGGTGGATCAGTTGAATAGTCATTCGACATTGCGCCCCCTAAATTTTGATAATAAAAAAGCACCCGGAGGTGCATTAAATAGCTTGAATTCTGGATGCAAAAGCTTTCCAGTTCGCCTTTGCTTTGTATGCGGCTACAGATGACGCCGGGACTTTAATAACACACGTCGCATTTAGGTTTTGAAATGTATTTGATTGAATCGTGGGTGGTATTGTTGCTCGGCATATTAATTGCTCACAAATATCAAGATTTTGAAATGCTAAGGCGGCAATAGTTAAAATACCTGATCCAATATCAACTTTTTTACATTTTGATGCACCATAAAATGACATATAGCCAATGGTTTGAACCGAGTTTGGTAATTTTATTTCAAGAACCTCTAAAATCGAATTAAATGCATCACTACCTATACTAATTACAGATGTACCAATTGTAAGGTTTTTGATATTAGACCAGTAGTAAAATGCACCATCCCCAATTGCTGTAACTTCATTACCAATAATAAGCCCGGTTGCCCACGCACCGATCGCTGAGTCAAAATTTCTGTAAAAAGCATAGCTGGGAATAACCCCAACAGTCCCACTAAGATTAACAACACCTATATTTTGCGGGTAATCAACCATGCTTCCAGAGAATAAAATTCCAGCGGGGGTTTCTGCTTCCGACGGTGCATGCAGTTCAATCGACTTTGTCGCACTATCTTTTTCAGCGGTCACTGTGACTTTTTGCCCGCTTGTATAGTTAGATGAAAAATGGACTGTAAAGTCCCCGTTTGCGTCTGCTACACCTGTATAAATTGCCATTATTCCTCAACCTCAATCGTGATTGTTGCACCTGGTTCTGCTTTTCCTGAAATTGATGCGCCATCAAACTTCATGTTTGCACTTAATGATTCATCCACATTTACAGAGATGTTGGCAGTCGGAACTGTATTACCTGTAACGCTTGAGCCATCTGTCGAAGCGGTCAAAATTAAACTTGCTGACTCAACAAAGAATGAATGTTCAAACACTTGATAAGAATCATATCCATCACGCACCGACCACAGCTTTAATGTATGTGATTTATTCAGAATTAATGCGCTAGATAAAATTGTCGCTGTGTTGCCAATTATTCCGCTTGCACTATCTAAAACAACATCTTCAGAAATTAATTCATAAGAATATGTTGTATTTAATTCCGCATCATCCGAAGCATCATAGAAATCAATAACCTGATTAGCCAAGCGATTTCGGCCAAGCCAAGTCAACACAATGTCATTTGTCGCCATAATGGTTTCTGGATAATATTCACCATTAATTTTTACATTGGCAGGCGGATACGGACGAATTGCACGAGAGCGCATACTCACAAAAGAGCTGCCGACATGCTCTAGTTTGGAGCTTGGCGTAACCGTTAAGGATGACGCTCTAACGTTGTCGCCTGCGGAATATTCAGTTAATGAGAATAAACCATCGTCAGCATTTGACACAAAGAACCATCCGTTAATATCCCATTGAGTTGGGATTGTATCTAATGCACCGCGTTTAACAGTTAAGATGTTTGTTTTAGAATCGAATGATTCAACAATCATGAATTCATATAGACCATTAACACCAGCAAGCCAAGTTCCTGCAACAATTAAATCGCCACTACCGAACAAACCTTCAATGTTTATATTTTTAACTGAAATTTGCGTTGCTGTTTTGGATACAACTTGCTCAAATTGACCACCAGTTACAAACTCAGCGTTCCCATCAATCACCCATCCATTTTCAGGATCGTCTGCATTAATAGTTGTGATCTCTGTATATAGCGCATTCCATTGCGGTCTGCGATATGTTGAGAATGTAAAACCTACGCCTGGATTATATGTAAGCTCCTCATCAATTTTGCGCTGCCCGATATTTTGGACTGCAATGTAGTAAGGCGCCTCAAAAGTTTCACCAATTGCAGGCTTTGCTGGTTCGGCTTTTTCTTCAGCAGAGTCATCAACCACAATGCTTGTGTTCATTTCTCCCGAATACGGCACGACTTCTTCAAAATCAATCATCACTTCGTTGTTCAAGCCGTTACCCAAATCAATTTTCATAATTCGAGCTAAAATTGTGCCTTGCCACTTTTTAGACCAAGTAATCTCAACCAAGTCATAGCGATTCCACTTTCGAGCTTCACGCCATCCAGTTGTAAATGTGCCTTTCCACGCTGGTGTCGAATATTGTTTCAACTTCCAATTCGCCACAATTTCAGCATTTCGCATATTCATAAAATATGGAAAATCAATAGATTCAGCATTCGCTTTACCTATCGTTAAAATTGAGCCGTTTTCATAGACTGAGAAAGTTGAATTTTTGATGCGCTCTCTATCGTAATATGTAACATTGAGTTGATTCACAATGTCATCACTATTCATGACTTCAAGCGATAAATCCTTGATCTTGTTTTCAGCAATAGTGTGGATCTCATCTTCAGCAAACCAGTCATCACGAAACAAAACCATTTCATACAAACCAGTTTGGCGATTTACACGAATGCCTGCTTCAATGTGATAACAGAGTTCTTCGATTGCATCAACACAAGATTTTTCATCAATCGCCCATGAAATCCCTAGGCCTTCATTGTAAATTCTATCCGCAGCCTTCATGAAATTTACATCATTCAAATCAACTTCAGGCTTTGCCATTGCTGTGTCATCAGTGAGAATTTCGCGAATCTTATGGATTGGGTTAATATCTGCACCCTCAAACTGAACATCACTGACTCTTCTTGGGTCGTAAAAATAAACATCTTGGATTGAATAAAGGTAATTTGATGAATTTCCACTTGTTAGTATCGAGACAGAGAAGCCTTCAACGAATGTGCAGTAGTAAACGTCAAAATCAGACTTATCATTTGATTCCTGTTGGATTTCATCTATCGACAAACCTGAAAATAATATGGTTTTATTTACTTCAGTCCTTTGTATTTTAAAACAAACATGCACTAGGATTTCTGGTGGGGCTGCAGCCTTGTATTCATAGCTCGCATCAGTATCCAGGCCTGCTGGAATTGGTTGCTCAATCTTTGAGTAATATTTTTTATCAGGGTACTCCAGGTCAATATCTACAATATCCTGATCATTACCACTATCCCCGGTTCTATACCAGCTTATCTCCTCGAATATGCTGAAAGGTTCGACACCCTCCACAGATCCGCCTTGGAAAGCACCTATCTCACAAACAATCGCCCCATCCCCACGCACTTCATACCACTGCCCCTGCCCATCATTTCTAACTCGTGTACGCTTCACCCACAGCAACATCTCTTTCATGTAGTTTGAGTTGCCGAAATAAAATGGCTGATCAATTGTATTGCCACGAAATACCAAATAAGACTGATACGGATACGCAGAAACCAAGTCGAAATGCTGCTTATATGCTAGGTTTTGCTGTGGCTGCGGATAGCCAAATTCAAGGTCGATAATTCCAACCACACCGCCCGCATCCTGCCCAAATAAGCTCGGCTTATTCACTGGCAGCATATTAAAAGGGTGTTTTTTCGGGTCATGCGCAATCCAGCCGCGATTATCAAAATTAATCGCAATAAATTTCTCAATGCGATTGCCAATAAACGCTGCAAAGCTTGTGTAATAACGGTATCCAGTGACTTGTGATGACTTGCCAATCCCTAAAAAGCCACCTGACTTTTGCTTAATTGCCTCGCTTTTTTTGTTCCATAAATCCGTGATATTTGGATGGATGTGTGGGCTTCCAGCAATGTCGCAAAAAGACACACCTTCATCCGCAATTGTGCCGTCAATCTGATTCGGTTTTGGGCGGTTTTTCTTCTGCATTTTGCGCATTTGCAGAAATGTGTAGATACCGACTGCAAGAGAAATTGCACCAACAATTAAGCCTGCCAACAATAATGGCGCAATAGATTTTAAAACTTGAACTTGCGAAAAATCATAATTCGCCAAAATAGCTTCTACGTTCATTGCTGACTCACTTAATAATTTGTGTTTCTAGTGGATTCTCAGTCGGCATATTCGGATGCCCGCCATAGCGCAAATGATTATTAAACTTCTCGTGACAGGTTTTGTGCGATTGGTCACAACCAGGTGCGACTCGCACCACGTCACCTACTTCCAAGCCGATATGCTGACGATAGAGTCGAGAGCTATTACTTCCACTGTTAATGATGAATGTGTAGACACCATCTTTTTGCAGTACACCGCGATTGAGCCATCCCGCAGGATAAGTTTTAACTTCCATTACTGGATCGCCATTCGTGTATGTCGGGTTGCCTTGTCCATCTAAAACGGGATCGCCAAATTCATCTAGTACAGGTACTTGCTCAAAAACAGGATTGCCGCTTTCATCCACAACTTGAGTCGGGTTTACTGTGTAGGAAACATTTAAGCCGTCGATTGCAGTTACAGTCACTTCAAACGACCATTCGTTAAAATCCAAACCACAAAACTTGTCGTAAATGTTATTCATGCACGTGCGCTGATATTTTCGAGTTAAAATCTTGCGACGCATAAAGCTTTCTGCAGTCGAGCAGACCAGCGTCATGGTATTATCACGGTCATCGAATTTTGGCTGCGTCACCCGGCCTTTAAACAACACCAGTGATTCAGATCCATCCAGCTCAATCAGGGTGAAATACACTGATTCCAGATAAATCTTGTTTAAGAACACCTGGGTAAAGCTGTCATCTGCATCATTGAATAGTGGATATGGATGCGGAAAAGTCAGCTCGACTTCACACTTATCAATATCTGCATCTTCAATATTTCCACGGCTTAAACCTCGAACCGGGTAATAGGTGATTGCATTGTGAGTAATCGCTTTACGTGCGCTGGTGAAAAACCATTGCTTGTCCCCATGCTTAAATTGATAAAGTTCTGAACGTGCCATCAGGTATTAATCTCCACAGTTTGAACACTGGTACGTGCTCGCCCCACCCCTAAAAACTGAAATTCAATATGATCTGAATCAAAACGATATAAGCCTAAATAGCAGATGGATTTAATCTGGTTCCGCTGCAAATTAATCGCAGGTGAAACCGTGAAATAATTTGCCGTTTTTTGGGTAATTTCATGAGCAGACCAGGTCCCGTCTATTTTTTTTACTGCAACATGCTTCCGATCTGCCTCAACGATGAATTTGGTATCTATGTTTAAAACTGTGCCGACAAAACCGGTATTCAACACGTTTAAATGTTTTTCAAACAATGGCTGCCAAAACTCGCGGTACCGGCCTGAACGTCTGTACAGAAATTGGTAATAATCCAGATAGTGCTGTTTTGAAAAAATGAAGCTGTTCAGCTTTTTTTCATAGCGAGGTTTTTTCCAGTGACTATATGTTTTAAAACCGCCCACATCCCCATCAACACGAGTCTGTTGTTTATGCAGTCGCATCCCTAAAGATGTCCCATCCAGCAACAATGGAATGCTGTAAAAATCAAAGCCCTGGTATTGTACTGGAGCGATTGCTTCATAATTTGGTGAATCTTCTGCCAGGACATGAAACTCAATCCCGTAATTCACCATCTTATTGCGGACCGTTAAGTTGATATCATCTGTCAGCTCACAAATACGCAAAGGTGAAATTTTTGCATCCAGCACATTAATTTCTTTTGAAATACGAAAGCCGTCCTGATATTCAGTTTCCAGTTCCTGGATAATTTCATCTGTATCCGGGTCCCGGATCTCCTCCTGAATAATCACATAGCGCCCGATATCGGTGATCTCTACCACATGCTGCTCAGCAGATGTTTCAATCAGTGCATACCCGCCCACAAATAAATGAGTGGCCAAATTTGCTGTATCAAACAGGATGAAATCACCATCTGTATCTGGTACCGCCAAAGAGATCTGTTTCAATGGAATGGCCCAAAGATCACTCATATGTGCCCAAAGCATATGAAACATATCGCCCAATGTTTTTTTGAATGCAGTGTATTCAAATTTCAGTACCTGACGCGGAGCATCACGTAAAGGATGACGAATTTCCTCACCACCAAAGCTTTCATGCACTTCAGTCAGCCATTCCAGACGTTCAGTAGAGGTGAGTAAAGGACATTGTGCCAATACAACTGCATCACCATATTTGGTTTGTACTTTCATTTTGTCCTCATGAGATAAAAGAAAAGCCCACCGAAGTGAGCTTATGCAAGAGCATTACGATTTCGTTTCATGTGGTAAAGAACCGCTTTTTCAAACTCCTTTGATGACTTGTAGTTCTTAGCCTCATCCATATCTTTGACCATAATTACTGATAACTGGTTATCAATGACCTGTGGTGCTGTAGCTGTAGGCTGCACTGATTGCAATCCACTACCTACATTCGGCACCAAAGCATTACTTTGTTGCGGCAGCTGGCCAGTACGGTTGATGTAATCCAGATTAGATGCACCAATCTTTTGTACCGAAGAAGCCTTTACCACATACTCATAATCAGACAAACGTGCAGGAATTGAATCACTGGTACCGGTACCAGGGCCACGAACCAGACCACCCGTTGCAAATGCCACACTACCAGCTGTTGCTGCCTGGGCAATTTGCAAACCTGCAGCAGCAATTGCAGCAGGTTGTGCAATGTATGGACCAATCAGCGGAATACCTGATAAAGCAGCATACGTCTGGGTATAGACCAAAGGCGCGTTCAGCGTTGCTTTGGCTACTGCAAAACTTTTCTCCAAAGCAAAAGCTGCATGATAAAAACCAGATGATTCACCTAAGACGTTTTTGAATACATCCGACCAGCCACCCATCATGCCGGCCATGGATTCAAGACCCAATTGAGCCTTAGCATTGTAGTAACGTTGTTCAACCATGAGCATATCTGCACGATATTGCTCTAAGGTAATTCGCTCCCACTCATAGGCTTTAAGGATTGCATTCTGCTCATCTTTAAAACGTTCATCCCGAGCAGTATCTACATCACCACCTACTGCCCTACGGTAATCCTGATCAACAGTATCCCGCTCTTCATCATATTCAAACTGCGACTGTTGTAACAGCATAGCTTTCTGATTAGGTGTATAGCTTGCGGTCGACTCGATCTCATCACGTACCAGCTGATAATACTGAGAAGCATATTCAGCAGAACTGATCCATTTCTTGCGGATCTGCAGCAAATCTTTTTCTTCAGCAATACGGTTTTGATCCAGCTCATAAACCATCTGCTTACGCAAGGCTTCGGATGCTTGCAAACGCTGGGCTTTGGTTAGGCTCAAATCATGCTGCACATCGAACTGGCGACGTGCATAACTTTGCTTGATCAACTCTTCTTCAGTGAGCAAATAACTGCTGTAGTCATCCAGTCGGGTTTTTAATGCTTGCTCTTGTACAGCAATTTCATTTTCAGCCCGAGCAGTATGTTCAGCAATCAGTTCTTTTTGACGTTCAGGCCCAAAGCCTGCCTTTTCAATTTCACTGATCTTGTCGGTCAGATCGGAACGGATACGGGTGACTTCATTTGCCACATCAAGCTCAAGCTGCTTGCGCATCTCGGCCTGTTCTTCCTGAATTTTCAGAAAATCATTGGCTGATTTCTTGATGTCATTAACAGAAAAACCAGACTCACCCGCCATATAGCCCAGGATATTTTTTAGATATCCTTTCGTTTCCTTGAAACTATAAGCTTTGCCTGAATCGACATTACCTGGTCCAGCATTATATGCCATGATGGCTTTTTCAATATTGCCGTCATACTTCTTAAGCAAGTCTCCTACAAAAGCGATCATGCCTTTAATACTAGACTCTTCACTTCGAACATTGACACCATATTGTTTTGCCGTGGCAGGCATGAACTGTGCTACACCTTGAGCACCTGCAGGAGACGTAAGCAGTTTGCCTTTTCGATAAGTGTCCCCCCTGCTTTCTTGCATCAACATTGCAGAAATCAAGCCTTGAGGTATACCAGCTGCCGCCTCTTTTGAAGAAATATCATACTTAACCGCAAGTGCACGAACCTTGGCATTAACCACAAGTTGATTTTCTTCAGCTTTCAGCTTCTTGTTACGCTCATCAAGAAGGCCATTTAAGCGCTGTTCAGATTCAAACTGTTTTCGCAAGTCTTGATAAACTTCAGCAGGAAGCGCCTGATTTCCTTTTAAGCCACTAGCTTTACGGGCCGCAAATAACATTTCTGCATATTTCGGATCGAAGTTATATTTACCGACCATGTCAGCAAGATAGTTGTTTTTGAAAGTATCGGACTTGCCTTGGTTTAAAAGTTTTTCCAGTTCACTTGTCATTCCAGTTACTTCAGCAGCAGACTGCTTCGCCTGATCACCGACTTTTTTCACGCTGCCACTAATCTGATCAATATATTGTTTTTGATCTTTGGCAGCCTTACCAGCGTCATAAACCTTGGTTGCCATTTCTGCAACTTTGTCCTTAGAAGACTGACTGATCTTGCCATTTTCCTGCACAGACAAAGTAAAGGCTTTTAAGTCACCGGTTTTCTTATACTCCTTAAATAACTTCTCCAGCTCAATCTGTGACTGGCTGACAAAATCATTGGCACGATCCATACCAGTGGCATACATGGACATGGCTGTTTCAGTCTGTTTGTACTGCTTTTCAAGTTCCTCAAGCTTATTACGCTCTTTGACCATTTGCCCAGCTTGTTGAACTTCCTCTAGCTCACGATATTTGGCAATCGCATCATCCACAGAAACATTGTTTTCCCGCAAAGACTGGGTATTTTCTTTGGCATTGTCACTAAACAACAGGTAGCCAGCTGCCACAGTCGCAACCGTCACACCTAAACCAACCGGTCCACCAAGCACACCCAAGGCCATTGCTTTGGCACGTGCCAGACCTGTTGTCGCAGCTGCTGCTGTAGTCTGGGCACCTGTATACGCTGCAGTCGCTTGAGTACTAGCCTTAGTTGCAATATTCAAAGCAATTTCTGCAGAAGTAAGACGCTGTACTGCAACTGCACGTGCACTTGCTGAAGTAGCGGCATTGTATTCTGCACGGGCCAAATTAACTTCAGTCGCTGCCAATGCAGCCTGCTGACGCATGCGTAAGGACTCAGCAGCCAGCGCCTGCATTTGTGCTTCAGCTTGGGCCAGTGTGGCTTGACGTGCAGCAATACCAGTAGCAATTTCTGCTTTCCAGGCAACGACCTTTCGTGCTGATGCCGTCATTAATGCCCCAGAAGCTGCCACAATTGCTCCACCTGCAATCACTTCAATATTGTCAGCCATATAGCCAAACACACCTGCAGCTTTGGCGGTTGCGCCATACTGCATATTCAGCTCACCAGTAAAGCGTACCATGGCATTTGTAGCTTTCTGTATCCCATCGGTTAGGCTATTTGCCATGCTGTCAGCAAGCGCTTTATTGGAATCACGTGATTTCAATAAACCTGCATGCAAATCACTGGCTGCCAGCTTACCTGCAGCACCTAATTCTCGGATTTGTTTAGCTTTTTTATCAGTCGCGGATTCAATATCGTTAATTAGGTTTGGAACAGCTGCAATCAGCGAATACCAGGCATCAGCTTCAACACGGTTTTTATCGATCACTTTGCCATAGGCATCAGTTGCTGCTCGGGCCTTATCAGCCGATGCTGCATTATGGACATAGGAATAGCTAAGTGAGTCGGTAATAGCCAGAATCTGCTGAGTGTTATAACCCGCCTCTTTTAGCCCACCAAAACTGGCAAGAAAAACTTCCTGAGCTTCAGCCAAGTTACGGTATGTACCTTGGGCAGTCTGGTACAAATGTTCCTGAACCATCTGATATTCAGACAGGCTGGAAGTGGCATTTCTTACACGTGCTGCCATCTGGGTGTAATCATCAGCCTGCTTAATCAGGTTCCCAGCAATGTATGCAGCTGCTGCAGCTTTTACTTTGTTACCCATTGCAACAAAGGCTTCGCCAGTATTACCCGCTTGGACTTCAACACGCTGTAAATCAGCGGCCATAGCAGTACCCGAAGTTCTGGTCTGTTGCTGTGAACGCTGCAAATTACGGTCGAACTCAACAGTACGTGCCACCAGATCCAGTGTTAAAACACCGATTGACTTAGACATACACAAAACTCCAGGTATAAAAAAACCACCCTTTTGGGTGGTATATTCAATCTAATAAATTAATTTATAACTTGGTCAAAAACATTAATTAAGCTTCTTGCACCTGGTGAAAACTTATCTTTTTTAACCAGATCACCCTCTAGATAGCCATCAGAAATAGTGGTTACTTTGATTTTTGCAACTTTAGAGTTTTTCAATTTTTCAATATCTTCTAGCTTAATCATAAAACCACGTGAACTTAGTCTAGGTGCTAGCGTATTTCTATCAGGAGGTGTTAATTTGGTCATAGTGGGTAAAGCTTTATATTGTTTAATAACGCCATCAATATTGAAATATAGGGAATCAATATTTACATAATCATCCCTAATCACGACTTCAACAACCACATAATCCTTAACCTTTTCTGTCCATCTAGCACCAATAGTTATTGGTGCTGCATGAAAACCGGAATTTGCAAACACATACATTGGCTGTGCATAAACTTCTTTAGTTCCATCAAAGCTACTGACATTTACATGCGCTTTTGTGAAACTTTTAATACTTGCCTCTGGTGAACATGCTGCCAGCAAGAAAACTAACGAAGATATTATCAGTTTATTCACATTCTACCCCTTAATTATAAGAGCTTAGAATATAACCATCTAAAGGAAGGAAATTCAAATTTCTTTGATCATTCCTTCCAAAACTGCTCATAGGCTTCACGTGCAGAGAGTTCAGGCTTATCAAAATGCGGCAAATAATTGTAAATATCTGGATTTTCAGCACCTTTAGACTGTGCAAACATCAACTTTAGCTGTGCCAGAACTTCTTCAAAGCGCAAGCCCCAATTCAGGCTTCCGCGTCGTCTCCGGTATTCTCGCCAGTAGGCAAATTCCCATTGAGTGATGTTGTTTCGGACGGATTCAATGCTGTTTCCGCAGATGCCTTGGATCGCGAGTTCCGCGAAGATTTCGTTTTCATCGAACTCTTCGTCGTCAACTTTCCCACAAATAAGTTGACTTCATTGGATACGGACCACATTGCCTTACACATGTTCATATAGGAATGCAGGACTTCATCAATATCTTTAAAGAATGGGGTGCCTTTTTCGTCCACACAGACTGTGGCAAGGATCTGAGCAGAACGCAGACGCAGTTCATCAATATCCTGCAGGGTCAGCATTCCAGGATCTTCTTCATCCGGTAACCAGTTAAAGGACTTTTCAATTTCACGCAGGTCTTTATAACTGACCTTTTTTACATAAATCTCGCCAACAACTTCAACGCCATTTTCTACAAAAACAATGTCTTTCAGAATTGCTCGCTGGGCATTGGTTTCATCAACGTGTTTTTTCAGTTCAAGTGGATTTAATTTCTTCATGATTTTCCCGTTTTATTTTTTGAGAATGAAATAAAAACCCCACTCGAAAGCAGGGTCTTTAAATTGAATTAAATTAAGGTACAACTGGTGCTTGAGGTGCTTCAGTTTCCCAAACCCATTCTGGAGCAGTCTGTCGCTGTAAAGTGACAGTTGTCTGAACAACACTGTTTGCATCAATATCCAGCGGGAAGCTGTCTACATAAGCCTTGTATTTGGTCCAGGTACGCTGGTTGCTTAAAGTGATTACACCTGTATCTTCATCCACTTCTGGCACAATGTGAGCAACCGAACCACGTTTTTCACCTGGCCAGCCCTGGATAAATGTTGCACTTTCACCAGATGCCACCATGCTGAATAAACGCTGATGTGCAGGATTTTTCGGATCTGCAAGAATTGAAAACGTTGCTGTACCAGTATCAGATAAGCCTCCACCATCCATATACTTTTTAGAATACTCTTCCTCAAGATCGGTAATTTCCAGCTTTTCTTTGGTATCGGTTCCTGGTTTATGATCTTTAGGTGCACCGATCTTAATCAGTTCGAATGTTGCTGGATCAGAGGTTTTAGAAACCACCATCCACATCGCGCTGCCTTGTGTACGACGAGCCATATTTTTTACTCCAAAAAAAGAAAACCGCCAAAACGGGCGGTCACGTATGATTATTTAAGATTCTTCAAACCATCTGGTATCCAGACTGATCCGGAACAGGTCAGTATCTGGTTCACGTATATTTCCGGTGAAGTTTTCAACTTGGCAGTCTTGCTCAATCGCTTTACGGATCAGTTTTGCAATCTGGCGATTTTCAGCCTTATTTTTTCCGTAAATATCGATTTGCAGGAGTACTTCATCCATTTCTGATACACCAGAAAGGTTTTCGTCACCTGCTGCATGAATGATCTGCCAGGTGGCATAAGGTGTTTTAACATTAATATCTGGATCAAACTCGAATAGCTTAAGCCCGTCCCGATCTGACAATAACTGAACCAGTAAGGGATCTTTTTGGCAAAGCTCTTCAAGTGGCAATATAATCATCTGCTCAGCTCCTGATATATCCCTTGCTTAATTTCTTCTGCTGCAATTTGTTCTGCTTCTGCTTTTTTTGCTTCAAATGCCCGACGCATGAAAGGATCAGCGGCCACTTTAGATGTGCCCAGTTCGACAAACCACCAGTAAAAAGTATCGAAACCCGGACCTTTCCCCCCTTTTCTGCCACCACCGGATACACCCACTCCATAGCCGATTTCACCTTTGGCCAATTTCTTTTTCTTTTGGATGCGTATGTTGCGCCAGATCTTTTCCCGGGTTTCAGGATCATCAATTTGCTTGGCATTTCTTTTTGCTTCCTCACGTACTGGTACCATACCCTTACGTAAGGCTTTTGCGACAATCTTGTTTTGGGTACCACGACGCAGTTTAGCCATATTTTCAATGGCTTCATCTAATCCCTTTATACCCATATCGCACTCCCTGATTCACACATCAATGTGATCCATTGTTTGCCATTTTGATTATCTGGTAAGGCAGCATTAATTTTGTAGGTCACGCCTTCAGATTCAATCCGGCAACCTGGCCATTCAAAGCCAGGCGGAATATCTGAGTAACGAATACTGATACGATGGCTGATCATGGTTTGCTGTGATTTTGCTGCGATGTAATCGCGGCCACTGAGTGCATCAATATCACCCCACACATCAAATTCTTTCTTCCAGCTTTTGGTCCGGTCTCCAGATCCATCAGTTGCACGAGTAGAATGTTCACGCTGAATGGTGAGGAAGTGATTAAGCTGTCCTGTTCTCATGGTTCACCTACCCTGTCATCAACTCTGGGTTTGAACCTTTATCATTTGGATCTGGTTCAAATGAAAATTCAACATTTAAAGGTTTTTCAAATAAAACGATCGCTTCATAACGGTAGCGGGCTTCTTTATCCACATTTATGCTAATGCTTAAAATTTCTAAACCTTTGCGCTCTGCATACTTATTTACGACATCTGCCAATACAGCGGCAGTTGAACATCCGAATCTTTCTAAAAATGTTCTCGGCATATTAAATTCCCATTTTGCGGTAAGGCATCATCAAGTTTTCTAGGGTTTTATTGATGGCAATAATGGTCCCAACCATTTGAGCTTCACGGTTGTTATATAAATCACCAATAATCAGCAGGGCTGCATATTGCAGATCTTCAGGCAGCGCACCATCTACACAAACATCTGACAGTGGTTTATCCAGGAAGTTTTCGATATGTTTTAAAGCTGCTTTAATGAGCAATTGGATATGTGCATCTTCACGATTGTGCAGCACACGCAATTGAAACTTTGCGCTTTCAAGTGTGACCAGTTCTTCGCTCATGAAAATAGCCTTTTTTTGACGGAAAAAGAGGTATAAAAAAAGCCCTCAAATGAGGGCTTTTTTCACATTAACCAATTAAGGATCGGTTGGATCTACAACTGGAGCAACGACTTCTGGAAGATCACCGGCAACGTTAGCATCTGGCACGATCACACCACCAGCTGCACGCATTTCTGAACGGACAGTAGCAAGGTTTTTACGGAAGTTGTCACCATCTTCAAGTGATACTTGCGTATCCACATCTTCACGAATGTAACCATCAAAACCAATTGATAAGTTACCACACCAGTATTTGCCTAAAGCCTGTACAGGACTGAAACGGACTGGAAGTCCCCATAAGTACGCCTGAACACCAGTTCCTGTCGGCACACCAATGATGTAGTGACCATCAGAACCTTTTAAGCGCTCAATATCACCCCAATCCTGCGGGTTTAATACATAGCATTCAGGCTGCAGGAATGACAATGCAGCTTTGTATTTCGCTTTGTTCAACACATCAAGTGCTGTATCACCGGCATCTACAGCCACAGTGTCATGGTTGCCTGCTTCCATTAGACCGCTGAAGTTTTTCGGCTGGCCAGCTGCTGGAATATGACCATTGACCACAAAGTATTCAAGTTTATAACGAATACCATAAGCTAAACGGGTTTCAATATAGCTGGCCAGCATTGGCATATCTGCCAAGACCTGATTTGATACCTTAATCCAGTGTGCAATCACACCTACGTTCAGTACCAATGGGCCAAATTCGAGACCTGATTCCGGCTTTTCTTCACCTTCCGGTACAATATCAGCCATCAAATCGTATGCTGTTTCACGCAATAACGTTACGATGTCATTGGTTAATGGTGCCCAGCTAATCAGATCAACCAGACTTAATGGCTGAAACGGCACACGATTTAGGTCATTTTTTGCATACTGGTAGTTTTCACCCAGGCTACCCAAAGTCACGATATTTCGTGCTTTCACCCCCTCAAAAGATACTGATGTGTTCTTTTGACGCTTTTCCAGCATGGTTTTTGCAATTTCGATTGATTCGGTGTTACGAATCAAAATACCTGCAATGGTATCTGCTTCTTGTTTCGTACGGGTTTTGGCCTGATTAACCAGATCAGTCTGCAGCTGCTCAACCTTCGCAGACAGATCCTTGATCTCTTTTGAACGAGTTTCCAGATCCTGCTTTTCTTCAGCCGTCAAATTAGCCATTCGCTGTTGACGTTCTTCCAGCATAGTATCCAGCTTTGCCAATTTATCTTTGAGCTGCTTGCCCAATTCTTCCATTGACTCGCCTTGAGTATTACGTAGATAAATTGGTGTTGATGCTGTAGCAAAAGCTGCCCCCATACCAAGTGCCATAACTGCCGCAGCGGATGGATTTAAACGTGAATTCATATTTTTTTCCTTGCAAGAAAAAACCGCCTCAAGGGCGGTCATGTGTTTAAGTAAGTTTTAAAAAATGTGGTTTACTGAACCCAGGCAAGTGCTGCCAATGGATCTTTTTTCGGCTCAGGTGGCTGTCCTAAAGTCTGCACACGCTGAATCAGTTGATCAGCCATGGCATCATCCAAATTGAAGCGTTTTAGATATTTTTTCAGATCTTCTTCGGTTTCAATGTTCCGCAGATCTGTATCGCTTAAACGTGCATTTCGGTCACTTGGTTCATCACAAACACTGATTTCATACAACCCGACACGCTTGATCAGCACATGGTCATCAAAATATTCAACATCCATATCGGCTGGAGCATGAAAAGCGATGGATAGACCATCAATAGTGCCATGCTTAATCATGGCCTCCATATCATTTGAAAGGCTCATGCCTGGTGTGACTTCGCCCACCACTTTTAAGCCAATGTCATCTTCTTCCAGTTCAACCCATTTCCCGGTTCGCATTGCAAACTTGGGATTGATATAAACCAAGCTCCAACCGTGGTTGTAATACATATGACAACGTTGAGTACCGACTTTCACTGCATTGATATAGTCTGAAAATGCACCCTGCTGAAACTTTTCACCATGGCTGTTGACGCTATCCCATTTCACTGCATAGCCTTCAAAACGAAAAGGCTTATTCGGGTCCTGATCTGCTTCAACACGGATTTCCAAATCCTGAAACGGTACAAACCGCATTTCAACATTTGGCAAATTTTTATGATTTCGAGCGAGCAACATTTTTAACTCATGCCGCAATGCTTCACGATTCATTGGTTCTACCCCCTGTTTGCCCTTTCACGACACGATCAAGGGTTATTAAATTGGCTGCGACTAAAGGCTGATCACCCCAATCAAGTGGTAAATCACCTTCATCACGACGGATTTCATTAATAGTTTTCTGGCCACTTTCGATCAAAGTTTTATTATTTGCGACCCGGGCTGTAAATGAAGCACGAAGCAGATCTTTGATCTTGAACTCAAATTCGTAGTCATCCCAATCAGCACGATCCAACAAGTTCAAACGCGCTGATTCTTCAATACGCTCAAAATAAGGACGCAATCCAAACTTATAAAAGGCTTCTACAAGTTCAAATATTCCGCTGCCCCATGTGGTCGATCCGTTAGTGTCATTAATCAGAACGCTTGGCACCCCATAAAAACGACAAACTTCTTCAACGGTAAACTGACGAGTAGATAACAATTCGATATCTTCAGGCGTAAGACTGATTTGTTCAAATTTCAAACCACCTTCGAGCACTGGCAAGAACCAGTCTTCACCTTCAACCATCGCGGTCATTTCTTGACGCAATGCATCTCGTTGAGCTTGTTTCAGCGTTTTATCGGTACTCAGTGCACCAGATGGTTTCGCGCCATTTTCCATCACGCGACCAACTTTATCGTCAGCGGCTAAACCGATGCCAATAGAACGCGCCCCATATGCCAAAGGTGACATCCCCACTAAACCGGTACCGAATAACTTGAGATGCCAGATTTCTTTGTCGGTCAAAATCTCTTTTTTACCGTCAAAGTGGGTGATGTGATATTCCTTTTTGCCTTGATCATTCAGCCTTGGATCGACTGAAGCATTGTTTATCACCACAAGCTGATTCAGCTCTTTGTGATAGTAATACTTTCGAACGTAAGCATTTCCACCCATGAGGTTCAGCATCAAGGTTTCTTTGAATTCAACGTTGGTCTGGTCATCATTCGGCTTATTCCGAAACAGCTTGGCCAGTTGATGATCAAAAATCTGGGAACGATTGCGCTTGGAATCAAACATGAACATTTCAAGTGGCAAGCTTGCCACGGTTTCAGCCAGGATTTTATGACAGGCAAAAACTGCACTCAGTGTCATAGCCCGGTCAAATGTGGCGGTACTTGCAATTCGGCTGATACTTTTTGGAGAATCGCTTAATTTCCCCTTTTTAGGTCCCGCAGGACCTGTACTCCGACTGTGGATCTTTTTCGATTTATCCACAACTTTCGCTCTGGCAGCATCATGATCGATGCATGCCATTACACGTTGTTTAGCAATTTTTGCACTCATCGTCTCACTACCACCATATTTGAAATATATTCATCTGCATCCCATTCATCCCCACCTTCACCAGGCACTAAATCGAATACCGATTCATCATCATGAAAACGCGCACGTGAGGCAGCAATGATGATTGCCACCATGGCATCAATCTTTTTCGCAGATGAAATCTTTCGCGGGAAAATGTTTTCCTTAGCGTCTTCTTTCACTACAACGTTGGTTGCACACCAGGTAAATAACGGATCACCACAGTGATGAAAACGACCTTCGGCCATCAACACTTCAATCCAGCGCATGGCCGGACTTAAATGCTCAGTTTTTTGCGGCACTTCAACGACATTGACACCTTCATCCAGTAGGTTCGCGGTCAACTGCTCCGCATGATATGGATCGTGCCCAATTTCATAAAACGGATTCTTGACATGGGCATCTTCAATATCACGCTGAATGCGTTTGTAATCGGTAGATTCACCTGGTGTGGCGATCAGCCAACCGTTGTCATGCCATACCGGATATTCATCTGGACGTTTTTCACCGTTAATGGCTTCTTTGGTTTCCAAGACACGCTCATTGATATAAGAATGCACAAAGGCATACCAATGGATCTTGCCGTCAGGTTCCATACGCGGAATCAATTCACCCCAACATGCCAAATCCAGTCGGCTGGCCAAGTCGTAACCACCGAAGCGGATCTGGCCATTCAGCTCTTTTAATTTCACATCTTTGTAGCAACGTTCCCAGACCGAAGGTGAGATCCATCCGTTTAATGCCCCGACCCATTCATTCAAATGTTTTTGCCGGAAAAAGGCTTCAGACGATGGGGAAATCAAGACTTTCTTGAATTTCGCTTCCAGATAATTGGTCGTGACCGAAATACCGTAGTTTGGATTGGCTTTTGGCCAGTTTTTCGGGTCCTTCCAGTCATCACCCCGGTCAAGGCAGAAAATCATACCGAAGTACTGCTCATGCTTGGCCTTGCCACGTAATACGTTTTCTACCGTTGAACGTTCGCGGTAACACACGCCCAGGTTGTCATCACCGGCGGTACTGATTGCCCCGACCAGTGGCTGATCCCGTGCTGCAATACCATCGGCAACAATGTCATACATGCTTGAATCTTTATGGGCATGTAATTCATCGATCACGCCCATATGAACGTTCAAGCCATCCTTAGTCCCACCCCGATCTTGAGATAACGCCTTAAAGACCGAGTTGCTAGACGACTGAAAAATAGAATATTGCGCTGTTTCGATACCAAAACGCTGACGCATAAACGGTGAGTAATCCACCATCGTCTTGGCGGTACCGAAAATGATATTGGCCTGTTCCCGCGAAGTGGCAGCCGAATATACTTCAGCCCCCGGCTCACCATCGACAAAAGCCATATATAGGGCGACGGCTGCAATCCATGTAGATTTCCCATTTTTCTTGGCCACCTCAATATAGAAGTAAATGAATCGTCGTAGCCCTTCCGTGTTCAACCAGCCAAAGATATTGACCGTAATGAATACTTGCCATGGCTCCATGACCAACATATGCCGCAAACCATTCGGCTGGATTTTTGCCAGGGTACCTGTCGTATGTGGACAGGTTTCAATGAAAAAACAGGCATGTCTGGCGCTTTCAATGTCAAACGTATAATCGAAATGAATATCGGCCGGTTTGGTACCAACTTTCAGCGTTTTTAACAGTTCTTCAAGTTCAGGATCGTCCGATACCACTGGATAACCTGAACGGGTTAAATCACTTAAGAAGCGTTTGGCCGCAAGTTTTTCTAACTGACCTGCAGTACGCACTCCGGATCGCACGTCATGGCAGTACTGGAGCGCGATTTTAAAATAATCACGCATAGAAACTCACTTATGAACGTGGCATATATCCCGCATATGGGTCGTTGTCTGCATTCGTGGATTGGTCCGCACCCAATAAACTGAGCTGCTTTGCCTTATCCACTTTGACACTTGAACGGGCAGCTGGCGTTAAGCCGAATTCCCGAGCAGTTTTAATAATCAATTCTTGCAGTTTATTTCGCACCTGGAGCCAGGCGGCCTGAACTTCAAAACCATTCGGGGTTGTAGAAATCCAGTCATCTATTTTTTCGAGCTTTTCAGAAACCTGCTCATAGGCTGCAATGTTGTCGCAGTGAAGGCCAAAGACATCGCCATCCACCACACTCAGTAAACCGGCCTGAACCAGTTTTGGGCCTAATACGTCCCAGTGTTTTTTTGCCGCCCCCTTGATCCATCGTGGGCAAGGGGGCATTCCCAAATCTACTGCTGCATTTGCCACTTGAGCATCTGCATCGCGGTCTTCACGAATCCGTGCACCGCTTAAAATCTTTTCTTGCAATGATTTGGCCGGTCGTCCTGCTGTCATAGGAACCTCCAAAAGTAAAACTTCATAAAATCTGGAGGTATACCCCCCTATGGAATTTTGACCATGTATAAATTTGACGGGGGGGCGGTCTTTTATAAGCGACACTTTTCGACTTTTGACCCCCTATCCCCTTCAAGGACTAGGAAAAGCGCAAAATGAAATAATTAAAATTATTAAAATCATTATTCCAATGGCGACCCAGACCTGACCATCAGTCAATGCATCATCATGGTCATTAATCCCTGAATACTTAAGATCCAATAGTGGACACGGAACCAATGGTGGAACAGGTATCAAACCACCAGCGGCGAATGATGTTGGTGCAGAAGGTTTAGTTAGTGGAACGATGATTGACTTCGGCTCACCATCACCCAATGCCGTGGTATCTATTTCAACAAGTTCAGTAAGCAATTTTTCACGCTGTTCTTTTGTTAGTATCTCTGCTGTAACGATCATTCCAACCGGTCGTGATGCCAGCTCATACAATGCTTGAATACTTACAATCCGATAGCCGTCTGCATCACGAATGAACAACCGTTCACCGTGAATGAATGAGAGACGTTGGTAACTTGGTAAGCTTTCTACAACTTTCTTAAATTCTTCATGCTTCATTTCAATTCCTTATTTTTATTGTTGTAAAGCAAAGCAGCCCACCCGAAGGTGAGCTGCTTAGTTCCGTTCACTTGTGGAGAGTACGAAAGGGTTAGGCTTCTGCTTTCTTGAAATGCGAATGATGCAAGCGATGTGTCCATTCATCAAAGTCTTTCACAACAATGGATTTGCTGTCTGATTCAATCACCGTGAAGATATCGTATTCACTGCATTGCATGGTCTCAAAGGCCACACCAGTCGTTGCCTGGACTTGATCACCCGCAAAGAATGGGTTGATGCTGTTCAGGTTTGCTTTGCTTGGTGTGTACTGTGGCACCCATGCACCACGATCTTCTGTTGCTGTCTTGCGGTCATGACATGGCTTGCACAGCGGCTGCCAGTTGTCTTTATCCCAGAAGAGTTTCTTATCACCTTTGTGCGGAACAATGTGATCGACCACGGTTGCAACTTCGATGTATCCACGCTTCTTGTGATCGACACACAACGGATTCGACTCAAGGAACACTGTGCGTTCTTTCTCCCAACGGGCATCATAGCCACGCTGGTGAGCCGTACCGCGATCACGATCACGCTGTTTGATCTTGCCTTGATGTTTATCGCAATAGCCTTGATTGGTTGCGTAACCGCTGCATGCTTGATACGAACAAGGTCGTTTAGCTTTCTGAGGTGCTTTCTTCATGATCCACTGGAACCAATTTGATTGAACGATTAAGAATCTTATTGCGTAATTTATCTGTGATCTTCAGATGAATGATCTTATCGACTGCATCCAGCGCAGTAAGTAGCAACACTCGACGTGTAGTCAACTCCACCTGGATTCGAACTAATTGCCCCATTGAACCAATTCCTTTTAAAAAGAACTGTATGCCCAGTCCCACGCCAGACATACAGCCATAAAAAAAGAGCCTTTCGGCTCTTAGGGAAGTTACAGCGCTAAATTCAATTACTTGCTAGATACAGTTATTCATTATGGAGAAAACTAACTTAAATCTGTTTCAGTGTCAAATACAAATTTTAGTTAGTTTTTGAGAGCTGAAAAGAAATGCGTTTAGCAGCTGCTGCATGCTCGTCTTGTAAGTCAATCAGAATGGCGTGAATAGCTTGATTCAAATAGCGATGAACAACCAGATGATGAACACCAGCGAACAGAGCACGATTACGGACAGAAGGTTTATAACTTGCTGGAACCATGCAGAACTCGACCAATGCAGTACGGATCACAGGCACATGGTACTCCATTGCAATTTGATGATGTTCAAGGACGCTTTTATATCGCGGTGTAAGCAATTTACTGAATGAGTCTACATTTTCCAGTGTATTCGCATTCAAGGATTTGAGACGTACCAGGTTATCTTGCAGTGGGGAAAGCTTGGCATAGCTCAGTGCAACACATACATCCTGTGCAGTCAAAGCTCCATGGTTGCCACCACCAGTCGAATCAAAGTTGGTTGTTTTAGGATTTAATAAGCGTAAATACTTTTCCATAATTCACATTCCTTGTTGATTTATTGCTTTGTTACGGGTAAAGGTCTATTAGTTACGGGGTTGTTACGGGTAAACAAATAATAAATGTAATAAAAACAAGGGTTGTTACGGGTGTTACGAGTGTTACGGGGGTTTTTTCTCACGCGCGGGAAAATACATTCATTCATAATTTGAATAAATATATTAGATAATGAAATTTTCTTCCCGTGCGCGCGTGTGCATAAGCCCGTAACAGCCGTAACAGGGTGCCTGAAAGATAGAGTTGGTAAGGCTTTGACAGTGTTACGGGGTTGCGATTTAGCCCGTAACAGACCCGTAACACCCGTAACAATTATTGATATTTTATAGTACGTTAGGAACATCCTGATCTCCTTTTAACTTAGCACGAAATTCTTTTACTTGTCCACTAAGCCATTCAGCTTGTTTCACATCCTTCGGGGGATTCTCAGTAAAAATCATGCGCCTTTGCACCTCTTTTCGCTTTTCCTGATAGCCAGCTCCAGTGACAACATCCTCATAGATCCGTCCATGTCCTTTGGCCACGACACGCTCGGAAGCAATTAAGTTTAAAAACTTGTTGGAGGGAATGGATTTCTCCCCATTTTTATGACACCACTGCCGATAGGCCATATACAAATCATCCGAAAGACAACAGACAAATGGATGCTCTAACATACCGCCACGCCAATCATCTAAAAATAATTTCCATCCTGGCAAACCAAACTGAATGATTTTCTGTTTAGCTTTAGTCATTGGTGGTTCTGTATAAGGGGTAAAGTCACTTAGATCCATCGATAACAGATAGGTATAAAATGCATTGATGGCATTACTGTCTGGCTCAAGACACTGTTCAACCAAACCCTTCAATTTATGACCGAGCTTCTGATTTGGTTCCAGTACCAGGAATCTTCGATCACGCTCTTCAATAGCCAGAGGCTGCACTTCATTGGATAAAAATACACAGTTAATGTGGTTATTTTGCGAATAACCCGACATAAACTTTTTCTCAATCCGGATCTTTTCACCAGTGATCATATGTTTGATCAGACCCATCATGCCGAACTTGGACTTATTGTTAAATATTTCTTCAAAGAGACAATAAAGCTTTCTTTCAGCCCAATCGGTATAAATGGATTCAAGACCATTTTGCCCCAAAGTGACAGAGTATTTATCACCATAGATCTTTGTCATTATCTTTTCAAAGAACAGGGATTTACCTGAACCTTGTACAGCACTACACAGCAAAATAGATGTATTCATTTTTGCGCCTGGATGCTGTAAAGGATAAGCCAACCACTTCATTAGCCATACATATGCTTCTGTTTCTTTACCACACAGAAACTTCACTAAGTGAATAATAGGTGTACAGCTTTCAAATGCTTCGCCCTGCTGAATAATTTGATTCTGAGCATCTAGCAGAGGTGAGATTTCCATACCATCATAGGTATTAATTTGCCCTTCAGTGATATGCATAGATGGTACAAACACAAGGTCTTCATGCCAGATCATGCGTTTTTCTCTAGACTTGGCCCACATATCATATGCTCCGGCCCAGTTTTCCTTCATCACATCAGTGCCGACGAGTTCACGACGATAGGTATCCCAACATGCCTTTTTACCTTCCAGCATAATGAAACGCTCAATCATCTCCTTAGCCTTGGCATGACTTTCCCCAGTTGCACGACCATTCGCGTCATCAGATGAAATCGTCTTACGTTTAGGGTGGCTATTCCACTGGTCAAAGATTTTCTTGCTACCGAGCAGAGTCTGAAAGGCATTTTTCTTCCAGATCTTTTTGCCATAGTCATCCCAGACATTGGTTTCACTTTCAATCAAACAGAAACGTGCAAGCCATTTTTCCATTTGTTCTTCAGGTGTTAGTTCACCACGTACAGTATTTCCCTGCGAAATACCCGCCTCCCCACTTGGCTCAACAACAGGAATTTCTTCAATTTCGGGATTTTGCCCCTGAAAATTGTTGTCGAAGTTGTTAGGGGGTGCGGGGGAAAAAGTCAAAGATGAAAGTGCTGATTCGATTTGTGCCTTCACCTCCCCCAATCCGAAATTCACGTGAAGGTCATTAAAGTCAGTATATGAATGTGGCTGTGTCATGTGCTGTGATTCATTCATGCAGCTGCTCCTTGTTTAAATTCTGGCAATAGAACGATACCGCCCGTTACAGCCACAGCTTCATTAGCGCAATTTAGGCCGGTATTCTCTTTGGCCGAGTCATCGTCCGCGCAATAGATCAAGCGTGCATGAGGGTTATTTTTCTGGATGGCCATCCCCACTGGAAGCAGGTTGCCGGCATTAAATGCCACCGCGACTGGATAGCCTGTGGCCAAATGAATAGATGCAGCAGTGGCATAACCTTCTGCAATACAGATGACCGGATCTTGCAGCTCGACAGTGCCAATAAAGTGAAAGCAGCCTTTCACGCGACCACCTTTCAGGAAAGTTTTTTCACCATCATATTTGATGTACTGCAGGTTCCACATTTCGCCATTTTCATCAAATAAGGGAACAATCAAGTCACCTTCATGATTGATCAAACAGCCAAAATTTGGCACTTTCTTGCGCTCCAGATAAGCACATTCACTGCCTTGATGGGTGCTACGCCACAGGCTTTGTGCTTTACGTGCAGCATTTTTCTGGATCTTTGCTTCTTCTTCCAGGCGAATACGCTCACGCATATCGGCTTCTTTTTTCCAGCGTTTACGGTCAGCATCGGTGATTTTAGTATCAGCTGTCAGTCCGACGATAGCAGCCACTTCTTCCAGGACTTGTGGAAAAGAAAGATGGGTACAGCGTGAAATCAGCTCGAAGCCGTCACCAGCTCCACATCCGTTACAATAGAAATCACCCATTTCTTTTTTATCGTCATAACGGAACCGGTCTGAACCACCACAGGCGGGACAAGGTGCATGACGCTTTTTAGGTGGCATGGCAATGGCAAACTGAGGGAAAATCATGTCCCATTTACCACGTGCATGCGCCTTTACGTCATCTAGTTGAAATTTTGGTTTACTCACAGCGACCCCAACAAATATAAATTAATCTTTATGACTTTCGACCATGGCCAGCAAGGTCAGCGCGACACGGATCAGATCCATTACGTCTTTATGAATGACATCATATTCATCTGAACAAATGCTTTTATCCGAAATAGCTTCAGCAATTGACTGGGATAACTCACCCTGCTCTTTGGCTAATTTGCCAATTTTTTTCAGAAAATTCGTTTCTGTTAATTCATGCAGATCTGGCAATTCAAACCAGGCAGCCTTGCCGTGAATGGCACAAATACTGTCCATAATTCGCGGATCTTTGGTTTCTGCCAAAACTGCTTCCAAATGGTAAATGTTGGCTTTATGGGTAGTAGTCGAAGGGTTTAACGAGCTTCTAAATGTATTAATGTTGAAGCAATTCTTTTCGGCAATACGTGACATCATGCTGTCATCATTTGGTGTATATACCGCTGCTTTTAATGCCATCTCTAAAGACATTACGGTACGATCACGACGTTCAAGGCTACTAAGCTTCATGTTTAAAATCTCTATAATCAGTCATTTATTGAGTTAGACACTTTCGGTAAATTTGGCTTAACACTTGGAAGCCCATAGGGAGTACGTCCTTCAGCCAATGCTCTAATCTCATATTCACGAAGTCGTGGAATCTGCTGTTTATTCCACTTTGCAACTGCTGCAGTTGTAATACCCAGTCGATCTGCAAGCTCAGATAGGCTGCAATCTAATAATTGAATGGCTTCATCTCTAGTCATAACTCAACCCAAAAACTAACTTAAGTAAGTATTATTTAATATGAGTTTAGTTTGCCGGTCAATAGCTAATATAAGTTAGTTTTTGATAAGGACTTAAAAATGAACACTATCGGCAGCAGAATTAAAAAATTGCGTAAAGAAAAAAAGCTGACCCAAAAGGCATTAGGAAAAATTGCAAACGTTTCCGATGCAGCAGTAGTTCTGTGGGAAAAAGATGTAAACGTGCCAAAATTAGAAAGCTTGCAATTTATAGCCCCAGCACTAAACACAACTATCGACTTCATTATGTATGGTGAAGTCCAGAATACTGAGAATGTTGAAGATTACAGACCAGTGGCCAGAATGCTTCCAGTACTATCTGATGTTCAAGCTGGCAATTGGACTAATGTGCAGTCAGTCAATAAACTCGATATTGATCAATGGCTTCCAGCACCACCAAATGCAGGAAAAAACAGTTTCTATATGATAGTACGTGGAATCAGTAACGCTCCACACTTTAAAGATGGCGATTATATTTGTATCGATCCAGATATCCCAATTGAGTATGTTCAAACTGGCGAAATGATAGTGGCGCAATGTGATGATGAAGCAACATTTAAAGCCCTGGTCAAGGATTACAGTCGCATGTACTTACAAGCCCTGAACCCAAACTTTCAGCCCAATATTATTGAGCTTAAAGAAAACTGTGAATACAAAGGGAAATATGTAGGCAAATTTGAACCTAGCAAAAAGTTCATTTAATACTTAAAAACAAATTTTAGTTAGTTTTCTATTGACACTCCTACTGAGTAAAGTTAGTTTATAAAAACAAACTTTACTCAGTAGGTTTTTTTATGCGTAATTCAAATCAAAATAACTTCGATCAAATCGTGACAAGTCGCTTATTTGCTGCTGACTTTGCACAACCACAAATTCAAGACTTTGATTTCTACAAATCGAAGGCTATCACTCAGATCCAAAGCGCCATTCAATCTATTGCTGCTGCGAATAGTCCATTTGAATTTAACAGTGCAATTGCCCAGGCAAATGCATTTATCAATGCTGCCCTGGATTACGAATTCATTTGCTTATCTGAAAAAGCTGTCTGGCTAGACAAAGTTGCTCATGCCGTCCGCTCCCAAATGATTGAGGAGTCCGCATGAGCAATCCCCCACGCCAGGACATTGATGGCTGCGAACATCATCCAGAAAAATGCTGTGAATGTTGGCTTAAAGAAATGAATGAGAAGTACCCAGATCGTATCTCCGATGAAATCAAGTATTTAGATGCTGCATTACTTTCAATTCGGGAGGTTTCTTAATGGAAATCCATCTTGGCCATGTAACTGCTTTTCTTTTTGTTGCACTACCTTTGATTGTCATGGTCATTGTAGTAGCAGGATTTTTTTACAAATCGTACAAGCTGCAAAAGAACCTGAAAGCCCAAGCAGATGCGTTATTTGAGAAATTGGAGAAACGCTAATGCTAGAAATTACCGACCTTCATCATGATGTTCACATGATCAATTTAAGTAATTTAAACAATGTGGTCTTCCGTCAAAAATCAGGTACTCACATCGTTTCTTTCCATATGCGTGACCATCATGCAGTTCCAATTACTGTGGATCATGCCACTGCTGAACGCATTAAAACTGAATTAAAGGTGATGAAATGAAAAATACACCTGCTGTTCTACCGACCTATACGTTGCTGGTACTTCGCTATATGTCACCTACTGTTTCACTTGAAGCAGTAGTAAAAGATTTCTTTCCTCAAATGAGCATGGTTATCGCAAAACGCAAGGCTGTCACTCAAGAACTACCTTTTCCTGTTTTGCGCATGGGTGAAGGTAATAAAGCTGCATGGATGGTCAATTTAGCAGACCTTGCTGTCTACATTGACCGACAGACTGCATTGGCTCAACACGATCATAAAGCAATGAATGGAGGTCAGTATGCGCACTAATCTGGACCATGATATTTTTCCAAAAAAAGCACAATCTTTAGCACTGGAAGCTGAAGTGGCCAAATTCTTAAAAGCCCAGGGAAAAGAAGAACCCGAACAAATCAGTTTTGGCCGTTCACTCTATGTCGAAGAATGCCAGGCAAAAGGTATACAGCCTTTTAAATTTACGCTCAGAGATGTCATGACAGCCAGTGTCGAACAGGCTCATGCCGAACATCGGGAAAAAGAAGCCAAATCCAGAGGCAGAAAGCCCAAGGTTGAGCCGGTCTTTATTCCAGATACATCTTCAGATGAAAGCCGGGTTTTGTTCAATCGAAATGCTCGTAAAGAAGCGTTTGAAGCGGGCCTTAAAAAGTTTCAAGGTCGTTGCAAACATCATGGGGAACAGGTTTTTTCCATCCGAAAAGATGGTAATGATCACCTGTGCATTATGTGTCAGCGTAAATACAGCAGCGCTCAAAATGCGAAACGCAGATTATTAAAACTGGAGGCGGTATGAATACTGGCGACCATGTAACTGTGAATTTTATTTCTGAAAGCAGTACAGAATTTTCAGGTCATCCTTTTTATGGCAGCGGCACTATAGACCAGATTGAAGATGGTCGAGTTTTTGGCAGACTTTATAACGGGCAGCCTTTTAGGTGTGCTCCATCTGATGTGAAAGTAAATGTGGCTATCAAGGATCTGGAATCATATTACAAAGTGCTTTTGGATCTTGGACTGATCAGCCAGGAAGAACTTTTTCAAATTAAGACAAGAAGTCTGAATGATCCTGCTTTATTGAATATGTCTGAATTTGGTCTGTATATCTTTGCTCATGGCCAATCCTTGTTTAATGAATTGACTCAGCGCTGTGCTGATCTGGAATTTAAATTACTGCAGCTGGAGGCTGTCTAAATGAAACTCGAACACGCACAAGAAACTCTTTTAAGCCAAAGCCCGTTGCAACTGAGCCAACAATTCAGTCGTGATGATTTAACGGATCTACGTGACCAGCTCAAAGCAAAACGTGAAGGCTTAATCGAATCAAAAGACAAATGCACGAATGGTAACAGTATTGCCCTGTTCAATGTTCATTTGAGTGAAGTCAAAACCATGAGCACCCGCGTCAATCAGACCATCTCATTGCTGGACGTAGATGCCAAGGTCATGAAAAAAAATAAAGCTGCTGATCAGGAGCTGGCGATCCGTTTCTTTAGTGTCGCCAAGAAAGAACTTGATTCAAAGACCTTCAATAAAATTAAAGAAAAGGCGATGGTGGCGTAAATGAAGATGAATGCACCAATTGAAATCGAAATGAAGGTTTATGCGGTTGAAGAGGAATCTGGGCAACAGGCAGTCGTCACAATGTCACTTCCTGTGGGCCAGTACCCTACTCGATCTACGCTTGAGTTGATATTTAAAAAGGCTCAGGATGCCTTGCCAGATGGATTTCGCGTAATGGATAAGCCAGAGTTTTTTAATGCTTACCTTCGAAAAGAATATGGAACAACTGAAAAATTTGCCACTCCAGGCTCCCGTGAATTTACGGGTGAAGTAATTGAGATGGAGCCAGACAATGACTCATGTTGAAATGCTTAAAGACCCAAATTTTAAACGCAGCCTAGAAGGTCACATTGTGTCTCATATTAATGCTGAATACATGAAAGCAGGTATGAGTCCCCCACTTCCAAAATTCAGGGAGAATATGGCCACTTATGACGAAGCCAATGTCACAAAAATGGCAAATCGTATACGGACTGGTGCAGTACTACTTGCACGGTTGCTGGATGAAAAAGCCTCTAAATAGAGGCTTTTTTATAAAGACAAAAAAAACCCAATTATGAAAATTAGGCTTTTTTTGTCAAAGAACTTATTACTAAGCTGCTTTGTCGGTGTTTGTACTTGTCACTAACTCACGCTTGTCACCAGTTAAGACTCCACGCATAGAGCCTACTTGAGTAGCTGCTGTGGTGATGGCATCACCAAGCAAACGTGAAATTTCTCTTTGATTATTTTTATATTCGTTTTTAGTTAATTTAATAATACCCATAGTGAACACCTTAACGTCTGAATTATTTAAAACGCAATGCAAGCCAGCGCTTACCTTCGAGTTTTACTTCTAAACCAGCATCTTCAAGCTTTGCTTGCGTATGCTGTATAGCCTGATGAAGTTGATTAAGAAAGTCTAATGAAACATCTGTGCGCGCATAGATCTTAGTGGAACCACCGATTGAATCTGATGTTGCTTTAAGAAATTCATCAACAATAAACTTCAAAACATCCACGCATGCCTTATCATATTCTTTATCGTCTTTGGCTTCAATAGTAGGGCTATAGTAAATATCCATAATCTTGATAGTCTTTATCCGCGCTCGACGAGAATAAATCACTTCCACTAGAGCATCTACAGAACCATCTTCATCAATATCTACCCCAACAAAAGTATTAAGATTTTCGCGATTAGTATATTCCCCAAACAATTGACCTTGTTCAATAAAATCGAATAATTGCTCAGTTAATTCCATAGAGTCATCAGATAAACCCTCTAGTGTATTTGCACTATCAATCCAGTATTTACGGACTGCATGAAGAGCACTTAAATCGAAATTAATAATTTTCATTTTAAAATAAATCTCACATCAAAATTTAATGAACTACCACAAACCTTATTATAAACATAACATTTGAAAACTTAATTTGTTATTAGTAATTATCTACCTTAGTTTAATTTTCACTAAACTTTTAGATTTCTAGCAATTAAAATAGCATCTTCATAATTTAATAATTCTTTTCGAATAATATCCAAATTTACATAGCGTTTAAGGCTATTCCAGTCGTCGTGTAGCGTATATTGCTGAATCTGTGGAATAGTCAATCCCTGTTCTGCCAAACGTGTAGCAGCCTCATGCCGTAGGTCATGAAAGCGCAGGTCATCGATACCCGCCTGTTTCTTGATTTTCTGCCACTGCTTCGCAATATTGTTTTCATGACATGGAATCAGCATTGATTCATCACCGCCACGTTTAAGCATACGATTACGGATCTCTGGCTGCAGTAGCAGATCAATAATTTCTAATGCCTGGTCTGACACTACAAACCACTTATTATTCGTTTTTTTGGTTGGATGCTTCACTGCTTCCAGATACCACTTTTTATGTTCACGATCAAAATTTTCAATTTTTAACCGTGATAACTCACCCAGCCGTCTTCCTGTGTAAATATCCAGCCACATGATCAGATGAATTGGCACACTGGAATGATT
>NZ_JBAPXX010000143.1:0-3172 GCF_049284435.1 Acinetobacter sp.
GGTTGCAGTTGATCATAAGACAGCTTTAAGAGTCACGGTATTGGGTGGGGGCAGCTTTGGTACTGCAATGGCCAATACTGCAGTGCGTAATGGTTGCAATACCATGATTTGGATTCGTGATGAAGCAGTTGCGGCAGATATTAATGCCACGCATATCAATAAACGCTATTTGCCAGATTTCCGGTTAGAAGAAAGTCTGCTGGCTGTGTCAGATCTGGAACAGGCTGTGCGTGATCGCGATATTATTTTAGTCGCTATACCGAGTCATTCCTTCCGGGATGTCTTGCAGCAAATCAAACCTTTTATTACATCGCAAGCCGTGATCTCGCTGACCAAGGGTATTGAAGCCAAAACCTTTAGTTTCATGAGTGATATTATTCGCGAAGTTTTGCCTGAAGTACCTTATGGCGTGTTATCAGGACCGAATCTGGCCAAAGAAATTGTGGCAGGACAGCCGGCAGGAACCGTGATTGCCAGTCATTCTGAACTGGTACGTTATGCAGTACAGCAAGCCTTGCATAGTGCCTTGTTCCGCGTATTCGCCAGTGATGATGTGCATGGCGTAGAACTCGGTGGTGCATTAAAAAATATTTATGCTGTCGCGATGGGTATGGCCGCTGCGTATAACGTGGGTGAAAATACCAAGAGTATGATTCTGACCCGTGCCTTGGCCGAAATGAGCCGTTTTGCAGTGAAACTCGGTGCCAATCCGCTGACTTTCCTTGGGCTTTCAGGTGTGGGTGATTTGTTCGCAACCTGTAGCAGTCCGCTCAGCCGTAATTATCAGGTGGGCTACGCGCTTGGCAAGGGTAAGACTTTGGAGCAGGCGACGACTGAACTGGGTCAAACGGCAGAAGGGATTAATACTATTGTGCAGGTCAAGGCACGTTCGGAAGAGCTCGATGTGTATATGCCAATTACCTCGGCCTTGTATGATGTGATTTTTGAAGGTGCGCCGCCACTCAATATTGCATTGTCATTGATGAAAAACGGGCATCGCAGTGATGTCGAATTTGTCTTGCCACATCATCAAGTCTGATCTATAACACAGGGACTGTCTGCGAATTGACATAATCGCTGCTTATCATGCAGGCAAAAGAATATAAGGAAATCAAATGCAACTGACTTTAGTTCGACATGGCGAGGCCGCACCACCGGTCAATGGTAATGACACCAAGCGACCTTTAACGGAGCGTGGTCATCAACAGGCTGAGCAAACTGCACAGTTCTTAAAGGATCTGATTAAGCCTGAAGTCTTTGTGGTCAGTCCGTTATTGCGAGCGCAGGAAACTCTGGCACATTTGCAGCATTATTTTAAAGATGTGCCGGTGGTGATCTGTAATACCATCAAACCGGATGATGATGCCAAAGTCGCAGTGGAATGGTTGTCGCAACTGCCTTATGAGTCGATTGCAGTGGTGTGTCATATGAATGTGGTGGCACATATTTCTTCCATTCTGCTGGCTGAATCTTTTCATCCTTATGCATTGGCAGAAGCACGTATTTATGATCAGGCGGTGATTGCCCCTGGCTTATCCACACAGATAAAAAGCTTTATTCCTACACTATAAAAAATTAATTAAAACGGCAGAACACAATCAATGTTGTATTTATGGATGCCAGAAGCCAATGGGGTTTGGCAATGGTCAACTGGGGAATTCTGGAACACTGCGGACACACTAGAGCAGCTGATTCAGGATATACAGGCTCATCATGGCGAAGAGGCGGTGGTGTTTTTTCCGAGCCGTCATGTGCAAATTTTGCAGCAGACCTTGCCCAAGAGCCAATATAAGAAAATGGGTAATGATGGCATTAAATATTTGCTTGAAGAATATGTGGTTCTGCCGGTAGATGCCATGAAAGTGCTGCATCATTTTCAGCAGCCAGATCAGATCAGCATTATGGGGATTGCGAATTCGACGCTTGAGACTTTGCAACATGCTTTAAACCTGATTCCAGTCAAGCTGGCAGCTTTATTGCCGGACTTTTTAGTGCTGCCGGTTCCTGATGCCAATCAGCGTGTGATTGCTCAAATTGGTGGGCGTTTGCTGGTGCGTGAGTCGGAATATATTGGCCAGTCGCTGGATGATCTGAGCCTTTATCTGGATTATCAGCCCAAGGACCTCAGCTATAAGGTGAGCAACCTGAATCAGGAGCAGTTGCGTAGTCTGGAAGCACTCATCACTCAGGAGCAACTGGAGTCTTTCCAATATGGTATTCCTGTACTGAAAAAACCGAAACAGCATCCGTTTAATGTATTGCCTAAAGCAAAATCTGATGGTGCTATTTCCGGTTACTGGAAAGCCTGCGCGGCGGTTTTTCTGGGTATTTTGGTATTGCAGTTTAGTTATGATGCTGTGCGCTGGTATCAATATAAGAAAGTGGCGAATCAGACCGCCGCGCAAGCCATTGACCAGTTTAAATACTGGTTTGGACAAAATTATCCGGTCACTGAGCAGAATATCAAAAGTCAGTTTGAAGGGCAGTTGCGTCAAAGCCAGATTGCAGATACACACGCATTGCAGCTGATTAGTCGGGTGGGGGCAGTCTTGATGCAAAATCAGATTGTGGCACAACGGGTGAATTATGATGCTTCTGTGTTAAGTATGGAACTTAAAGCCAATTCATCAGAAACGTTAAATGCACTGACCACGCAATTGAGCCAGCAAGGCTTCAAGGTGGAGCTGGGGAATATTCAGGCCAGCGGAACAGCTGCGATCGGACTGGTGAGGATTCAATAATGAAAGGCATTGAAGTGCTACAAAATCGTATGGATCAGTCTTTTGAAAAACTGAATGATTATCTGGACAGCCTGTCGGTACGTGAACGGGTAATGGTGATTTTTACCACTGTTTTTGTGATTGTAGCGGCGGTCGGTTCTGCACTCTGGTATATGCATCAGGCGGCAGACACCCAGCAAAAACGCTTAAATCAGCTGAAAGATACCATTGTCTGGATGCAAAGTAATGCCGTGACCATGAAACCGGCTGGGGACACGCAACTGGATGCTGCAGAAAAAGTACAGCGGGTCGCACAGCAGCAAGGATTGTCGGTGGCTTCCCAGCAAATGGAAGGAAAAATTCAATTGGCGGTCATGCATGAAAATTATGCAGTGCTGGCAAATTTCCTGACTCAGCTGGCACAAATGGGGCTAAGTATCGAGAAAATGGAA
>NZ_JBAPXX010000144.1:0-6464 GCF_049284435.1 Acinetobacter sp.
TTGATTAAAGCCTCATTACTTTTTAAGGTTTCAAAATAATTGTGATCCGGATGCTCTGCGACATAAGGCACAAGAACAGCACGAATTCCCAACGCTTGCGCAGCTTCAGCACTTCCGTCCATATAGCGCCACATATCAACGATAGTGGTCGTTCCCGACAAAAGTGCCTCGGCATAACACAAATAAGAGGCCATTTTCGCATCCTCTGGTGTCAACACCCGGTGCATCGGGTCAATATACTGCTGTAACCAATCCCACACTGGTAATCCTTCAGCCGTGCCGCGCAATAATCCGGAATGGCAATGGGTATTGATCAAGCCCGGCATCAGGATCGTTTGTGGGTAATCCTCAATGAGCACTTCCGGATAGCATTGGGTTAATTGCGCCAATGTGCCAACTGCTTTTATTTTGTCTCCCTCAATCAGTATCGCGCCATTTTTAATATATTCATTCTGCGCATTCATGGTGAGGACATAGGAAGCTGTTAAAATTTTCATGATTTATACTCAAATCTATTCTGTTTTTGATGAATGGCTGCGGTTATGGCACGAAGGTTTTACCTAAAGAAGATGGCAAATTCATTTTTAACACTTTTTTATTCCGCGATATCATAACCAGTACCACAATGGTGGCTATATAGGGCAATGCTGCAAGCAACTCGTTCGGAACCTTTATTCCAAGCGCCTGGGCATGAAATTGTAAAATGGTCACGCCACCAAACAGGTAAGCACCGAGCATTAAACGTGTTGGTTTCCACACCGCAAATACTACCAGTGCAATGGCAATCCAGCCGCGACCTGCCACCATATTTTCAATCCACATCGGGGTATACACGGTTGATAAAAATGCTCCGCCAACTCCTGCCATCAAACCGCCAAATAGCACTGCGCCATAACGAATCGCCAACACGTGATAACCCATGGCATGCGCACTTTCCGGTGATTCTCCTACAGCTTTAAGCAATAAGCCCAAACGGGTTTTCGCCAAGACAAGCCACACCAGAAAGAAGACCAAGATTGACAAATACACCACGTAGTTTTGCTGGAACAAAATCGGACCCAATACTGGAATATCCGCTAATAGTGGAATATTAAAATTAGCCAGACCCGGTAAAGCCATACTGACGTAGTTCTGCCCCAAAAATGCAGAGATGCCGAGTCCAAAAATGGTTAAAGCCAAACCGCACGCGGATTGATTGGTACTTAAAGACAAGGTAAAAAAGGCAAAAATCAGGGCCATCAGCATGCCTGCCAGACCACCCATCAATAAGGCACTTAATACACTGGCATCGTATTGCGCAGCAAAGGCAAAACCTGCAATTGCACCGACCAGCATCATTCCTTCTACTCCAAGATTAATCACACCAGTCCGCTGTGTGACCAATTCCCCCAGACCTGCGAAAATCAGTGGTGTTGCTGCCGCAACAGTACCTGCAAGAATTGCAGTTATTTCTAAAGCCATATCATGCTTCCTTTTGCTGTAGACAACATTGGGTTAAAGGGTGGTTGCTGTGGGCTGATGGAACGGTGGCGCCATTTTTTTGCTAAAACGGTAACGGTTTTCAATTAATGCATCGGAAGCCAACAGGAAAAATAACAGCAGGCCTTGGAAAATACCGGTAATCGCGACCGGAAGCTGTAGCTGCATTTGTGCCATTTCGCCGCCCAGATAAATCAGCGCCATAAAACAGCCGGACAGCACAATACCGATTGGGTTTAAACGCCCTAGATAGGCCACGATAATCGCTGCATAGCCATAACCTGGGGACAGGTTCGGATTCAGCTGTCCAATAGGTCCTGCCACTTCACAGATTCCGGCAATACCTGCCATCATTCCGGAAATCACCAGACTCATCCAGATAGCTTTGGAGGAAGAAAAACCTGCGTATTTGGCAGCTAAAGGTGCCTGACCGCTAACTTCCAGTTTATAGGCCATCAGACTTTTGCGCATAAAAACCCAGAACAGGACCACTGCAAAAAGAGTGATAAAGATAGAGGCATTAATGCGGGTGCCTTCTACAATGAATGGCAGCGTAGCACTCTCATTAAAAACCACCGATTGTGGGAAGTTCATCCCTTCAGGATCACGCCACGGGCCATTGACCAGGTATAGCAACATACATACTGCAACATAATTCATCATCAGGGTGGTAAGGGTTTCTTCAGCATTAAAATGGGTTTTCAGTAAGGCAGGAATTGCACCCCAGAGTGCCCCACCGAGTGCACCCATGACGATAATTAACGGGAGAATCCACCAACCGATTTGATCATGAAATAAAATCGCAATACCACCACCAAAAATTGCCCCGATGGTAAGCTGACCTTCAGCACCGATATTGAATAATTTGGCTCGAAATCCAACCGCCAGCCCCAAGGCAATCAGAATCAGAGGCCCGGCTTTCACTGCCAGTTCACTCCAGCCATAAGTTGATGTCAGCGGTTCAATAAAGAAGATGTACATGGCTTGCGCGGGATTAATCCCCAACATTAAAAACAGAATACTGCCGACAATCAGCATGGCCAGCAGCGCAATGAGCGGGGAAAGCCACTTCATCATTTGAGATGGATGTTCACGCGGTTCCAGTAAATGCATGTCGCTCTCCTCTCAATCTGTATATTTTTTTTTTGGCTATATTAAGCATGAGCCTGCTGCTCCTCTGCATTTACGATCGCCGTGTCATAGGTTCGAATACCTGACATCAAGACCCCAACATTCTCGGTATTGGTTTCATGGATAGGTATCGCTGGAGATAGTTCACCATTGGCCAATACGCAGAGGCGATCACTAATTTCAAACAGCTCTTCTAATTCTTCTGAAATCACCAAAATGGCAACGCCCTGACGTGATAAATCAATCAGGGTTTGTCGGATAAACATTGAGGCGCCAACATCCACGCCCCAGGTCGGCTGCGCCACAATCAGGATTTTTGGATTTTGCAGAATTTCCCGGCCGACAATAAATTTTTGTAGATTTCCACCGGACAAAGAACGTGCTTCCGCATCACTGCCACTGGCTTTGACGCCAAATTTTTCGATACATTGCTCGGCAAAGGTTTTACATTGGGCAAATTTAATCAGTCCCCAACGAGTGAATCCTTGGCGAAAAGCCGTCAGTAAGGCATTTTGAGACAGCGTCATGTTCGGGACTGCTCCTCGGCCCAGACGTTCTTCAGGTACGAAGCCCAAGCCCAAGTCACGCCGTTGTCCGGGACTGAATCTGGATATATCAATTTGATCCAGAACCATCCGGCCATGTTTCAGGCTATTTTCACCCGACAATAAAGACAGCAATTCTGCTTGCCCATTGCCAGAAATCCCTGCAATTCCTACAATTTCACCGGCACAAATATTTAAATTGATATTTTTCAGCGACACACCAAATGGGTCGTCGGACTGATAATCCAGATTCTCGACCTGAAATAGCACCTGTTTTTCACCTGTATATTCTGGGCGTACATAGGTCGGTAAATCACGCCCAATCATTAAGCGCGCTAAATCACTGGTGCTGTTGTCTTTGGGATCAACATTTCCGGTAACACGGCCATTGCGCAAGATGGTTGCTTCATCACAGAGTTCTTTGATCTCATGTAATTTATGACTGATATATAAAATCGAAACATCTTGGGAGGCCAATAAACGCAAGGTTTTAAACAGTTGACGCACCGCTTGTGGCGTCAGTACCGAGGTGGGTTCATCTAAAATGATTAAAGCGGGATTTTGTAAAAGACAACGAATAATTTCGACGCGTTGCCGCTCACCTACCGATAAAGAATGTACTTCGCGGCGTGGATCAATGGGTAAACCATATTGCTCTGAGACTTCAATGATCTTTTGACTCAGGACTTTTAAACCAATTTTTTCATCCAGTCCCAGAGAAATATTTTCCACCACGGTCAAGGTTTCAAACAAAGAAAAATGCTGATAGACCATGCCAATGCCGAGTTTTCTTGCCATCGACGGGCTATCAATATGGACTTCTTTACTATTCCAGAGGATTTGTCCCTGATTGGCCTTGGTTGCCCCATAAATAATTTTCATCAGGGTACTTTTACCGGCACCATTTTCACCCAAGATGGCATGAATCTGTCCAGGTTGAACAGTTAAATGGATCTGGTCATTTGCTTTTAGTGAATTGTAACTTTTACAGATATTAATCAGCTGTAAACGCGGTACGCTCGAAACAGATACTGTATTCATCTCTCGCGTATGAGCAGATCTATCGTGTTGAGAGGTCATCATCAGTGCCCTATTCAATGCTGTGATAGTGCGGCATCCATCTGAAGTGGGTTAAACATTCAGATAGATGCGGAAAAGTACATCTAGATATTTAATGGCGAAATTGAGATGCTTTATTTCGGTAATGAACCCTCTACACCTTTCACGTAGTAATTCATTTTGCTTAATGCCGCATCATCTAGGCGCTTACCTTTTGCCAATACCAATGTGCCATCCTGTTTGTGAATCGGGCCGGTAAATGGATGCAACGTGCCTTTTAAAATGCCATCACGTACGCTGAGGGCTTTTGCTTTAGAGGCTGCCGACACTGAAGGACCGAAATTTTCGATATCGACGGCTTTTTGTTTCACGCCATACCACATCGCACTTGGTTTCCAGGTTTTATTGCTGACTTGAGTCATTACTGGGGTGTAGATTTTCTCCCAATGTAAAACCGATGCAGCAAGATGTGCTTTAGGGCCAAATTTGCTCATGTCAGAATCCCAGCCAAAAGCAAAGACACCTTTTTGTTCAGCCGCCTGTACCACTGCCGGAGAATCGGTATTTTGCATCAGCACATCCGCGCCTTGAGTAATCAAGGCCAGGGCTGCGTCACGCTCTTTACCCGGGTTAAACCATGAATTCACCCAAATGACTTTGGTTTTAATTTTGGGATTTACACTTTGTGCGCCGAGGGTATAGGCATTGATATTACGTATAACTTCAGGAATCGGAAAAGACGCAACTACGCCCAATACATTATTTTTAGTTTTTTGCCCTGCGACCACACCCAGCATATAAGCGCCTTCATAGGTACGGACATCGTAGACCCCTAAGTTTTTGCCCTGCTTATAACCGGTTGCATGCATAAATACTGTATTTGGAAATTGCTTGGATACTTTCTCCATCGCATTCATATAACCAAATGAAGTCGCAAAAATGACTTTATTGCCTTGCTGTGCCAGGTTGCGGATCATACGTTCGGCATCTGCTGTTTCAGGGACATTTTCGATATAAGACGTTTTATATTTTCCAGCGAGTGCTTTTTCAGTTTTAATACGGCCTTGGTCATGAGAATAAGTCCAGCCATGGTCACTGGTTGGACCAATATAAACAAACGCAGCTTTATCTTGGGCGTGAACATTGGCGACAGCGGCCACGCCCATTACCCCACTTGCTATTAATACCCCTACCAATTTTTTCAATCCGGTTTTCAAGCTATTTTTTTCTTTCATTCTATTCTGCTCTTGGTTGTTCTGTGTCATGCAACACATGCTTTAAAAATGACTTCACTCAAATACGCTCAGTCTGTTCAATATATAATTAGCAATAAGCATTCCAGTTTTTATCAAAAATAATAAAAATAGGGTTTTAAAATAAGATGTTTTTGTTTTTTGATTTAATTAAAGCGTGATGATGTTAAATTTATAAAAGCTTATTTTACGATTGATAAGAAATTTAATTTATAAAATGGATTTATTTTTAATTATGCTTATTAGTGGTGCGATAAAATAAAATGCCTTAAGTTTGCACATTCCTTTTTTCTGATTTTACTGTTTTCATCATTAAAGATAAATTTAGATGATAGAATCTTGTATTGAGATTCATTGAGGAAATGGAATTATTTTTGATATAAGCTGTTAATATCAAGGTAGATTAATGGTTTTTTGATAATTGGTTTTAGCTTGTAATGTACCGAAGGGTGATGTTCTACAGATATTGTTCTTTTCTCTCCTTATTGGAGGAGGTTGGAACTCGCTAATCGAAGCTTACTTGGATTAATTTATTTTAATTTCCAATTTTTATAATTTCAATCAATTTCAATTAAAAAATAAGAAAATATAAATAAATTGATCATTCAAAATTAAGATAAATAAAAACCACTATATTAAAATATAGGGTTTCTATTTAAAATTTAATCTATATTTTTAAGTTTTAAGATATATTAGACAACATAACGTTTACTTAATCCCCACTCGGCTAAGATTCGACGGTAGGTCGTTGAAGAACGATCCGCTTCAAAATGTGCTTCCATGGAAATATCGAGCGGTAATTCTTCAGGTTTCTGGCTTTCCACCATGTCCTGATCTTCGGCAAAAATTTGTGCATTGAAGTCATATACCGCCTGTAAATCTCCTGTGGTATCGAAGTTGCGTGTCAGTGGCACGAATAAACGGGTTTTATTGTGTGAGACCGGACAACATGCATTGAGAATTTTTAATTGTCCCTGTTCTGGGAAATGTACGGTTA
>NZ_JBAPXX010000145.1:0-10711 GCF_049284435.1 Acinetobacter sp.
TTTCAGACACGTTCAGGTACTTAATGCCTTCCGAAATATAAATTCCTTCAATCGCACGCAACTCCATCTGACACTGACTAAAGCTGGCATAACGGCTATTGGCCTTACGCTCAGAACGAATGGCCACAAGGCGATCCGCATCAATCATCAGGCCAAACAGCTTGTTTTTATGCGGTCGTAGCACGGTTGGCAGACGGTTATCGTCTAAATCTTCTTCAGTCAGGGGATAGTTCGCGACACGAATACCGAACTGCAAAGACAGATAAATAGAGGTCGGAGTTTTGCCTGAACGCGACACACCAATCAAGATCAGGTCAGCTTTATCATAATGACGGGTACGTGCGCCGTCGTCATTGTCTAAAGCAAAATGAACAGCATCAATACGGGCCTTATAAGACTCAGAGTCCGTCACTGCATGGGTCTGCCCGACTAAAGTTGTAGGAATCGTGCCTAACTCATCAGCCAACTTACTAATAAGCCCTTCAAATACATCAAGATTTACTGCATTTGCGGTATTAATAATGTCACGCACATAGGGATCAACCAGAGTATCAAATACTAAGGGCTTTTCACCGTCGATTTGAGCTCTTGCATTGATCTCTGCCACCACGTTTGTGGCCGCTTCTTCGGAGCTAATGTAAGGGATAATATGAATGTCAAATTTCACATGCGGAAACTGCGCTAACAGCGAGTGTCCAAGGGTTTCAGCGGTGATGGCGGTACCATCTGAAATAAAGAAAACACTACGCTGAATTTGTTTACCTTCCGACATTAAAATTCTCCTCCAACATTTGTCTTAGTGCTATATAATCTTTATAGTAAACCGATCTTACATGACTGTCGCTTAGTAAAATCAAAAACCTAGATGATTTGCTATACTCTCATGCCGAGATAGTGATTAATACTGCAAAAGTGGAGTAACAACTTTGGAAGCGCGCGTAATTGGTCTGGAAAAATTAGGGAAGCACGACGTTGAGCTGGTCGGTGGGAAAAACTCATCACTAGGCGAAATGATCAGCCACTTATCAAATGCTGGTGTATCCGTGCCAGGTGGTTTCGCAACGACTGCCGATGCCTACCGTGAATTTCTCGAGCAAAGTGGCCTAAACGCTAAAATCAATGCAGAGCTTGCTGCACTCAATGTTGATGATGTGAATGCACTCGCTGAAACTGGCGCAAAAATTCGTCAATGGATTGTGGATACTCCACTTACGCCTGCATTAGAACAAGAAGTTCGTACAGCATTTGCAGAACTTTCTAACGGCAACCCTGACATCGCGGTTGCCGTTCGTTCTTCTGCAACTGCAGAAGATTTGCCGGATGCTTCTTTTGCCGGCCAGCAAGAAACTTTTCTGAATATTCGCGGTATTGATAACGTACTGATCGCGATCAAAGAAGTATTCGCATCTTTGTACAACGACCGCGCAATCTCTTACCGTGTACACCAAAACTTTGCCCATGATGTAGTTGCGCTGTCTGCTGGTGTACAACGCATGGTTCGTTCAGAAACTGGCGCTGCAGGTGTGATGTTTACGCTAGATACCGAATCAGGCTTCCGTGATGCAGTATTCATTACCGCATCTTATGGTTTGGGTGAAATGGTCGTTCAAGGTGCAGTTAACCCGGACGAATTCTATATTTCTAAACCGCTTTTAAATGCAGGCCGACACGCGATCCTTCGTCGCAACTTGGGTTCTAAGCACCAGAAAATGATTTATGGTGAAGAAGCATCTGCAGGCAAATCTGTCGTTGTCGTGGATGTTGAAAAAGCTGAACGCCAACAGTTCGCTTTAAACGACCAGGAATTACAAGAACTTGCTAAACAAGCGCTGATCATTGAAAACCACTACGGTGCACCAATGGACATCGAGTGGGCAAAAGATGGCGATGATGGCAAGATTTATATCGTTCAGGCGCGTCCTGAAACTGTAAAAAGCCGTGAAAATGTCGGCACCATGGAACGCTACCTGTTGAAACAACGCGGTACTGTGGTGTGTGAAGGTCGTTCAATCGGTCAACGCATTGGTTCTGGTAAAGTCCGCATTGTGACGTCGATTAAAGAAATGGACAAAGTACAAGACGGTGATGTTCTTGTATCTGATATGACTGACCCGGATTGGGAACCAGTGATGAAACGTGCAGCTGCGATTGTAACAAACCGTGGTGGTCGTACTTGTCACGCAGCAATTATTGCACGTGAGCTTGGTGTTCCTGCAATCGTTGGTTGTGGTAATGCAACTGAAGTCCTTGTAGACGGTCAGGAAGTGACGGTGTCTTGTGCTGAAGGTGATACTGGCTTTATCTATGAAGGTGCACTAGATTTTGAAATTCAAAAGAATTCAATTGAGTCTATGCCTGCTCTTCCATTTAAAGTAATGATGAACGTGGGTAACCCTGACCGTGCATTTGACTTTGCTCAAATTCCAAACGCAGGTATTGGTCTGGCACGTCTTGAATTCATTATTAACCGTATGATTGGTGTTCACCCGAAAGCATTGATCAATATTGACAGCCTTCCACGTGAAACACGTGCAGCAGTCATGGCGCGTACTGCAGGTTATGCATCTCCAATCGAATTCTATGTAGAGAAACTGGTTGAAGGTATCTCGACACTTGCTGCTGCATTTGCAGACAAGCCAGTCATTGTTCGTATGTCAGACTTTAAGTCTAACGAATATGCAAACTTGATCGGTGGTAAGTTATACGAGCCAGAAGAAGAAAACCCGATGCTAGGTTTCCGTGGTGCAAGTCGCTACGTTTCTGATAACTTCCGCGATTGCTTCGAACTTGAATGTCGTGCATTGAAAAAGGCACGTGATGAAATGGGCTTAACCAATATCCAGATCATGATTCCATTTGTTCGTACTGTTGCTGAAGCGAAACGCGTGATTGAACTTCTTGCATTAAATGGTCTTAAGCGCGGTGAAAACGGCCTTAAAGTGATCATGATGTGTGAACTTCCAACCAATGCTTTATTGGCAGATCAGTTCCTTGAACATTTCGATGGTTTCTCTATTGGTTCAAATGACTTGACACAATTAACGCTTGGTCTTGACCGTGACTCTGGTATTGTCTCTCACCTATTTGATGAGCGCGACCCTGCGGTTAAAGCGTTGCTTTCTCTTGCAATTCAAGCATGCCGTAAAGCTGGCAAATATGTAGGTATTTGTGGTCAAGGTCCTTCTGATCACCCAGATCTTGCACAATGGTTAATGGAACAAGGTATCGACTCTGTGTCTTTAAACCCAGACTCGGTACTTGAAACTTGGTTCTTCCTGGCTGAAGAAAAAGTGCAAAAAGCATAAGCAATTGTGAATAAAAAAGACCCTTTGATAGGGTCTTTTTTATGAGATAGATATTATGATTTATTGCTTGAAAATTGATAACTAAAGACCCAATCGAAAGCTAAATAATTGAATTTATAAATACAATTAAATCAAAGCTTATCAATACATGAAAACTGTAATGACAAACAAATACCAACAGTAAAATCATATCAAAATGGCAATAATAATGAATAACCATCAAATGTTCGGGAAGATATTTTTAAGAGTGGTGATCCCTGCAATTTTGTATGGGCGCATTTTTAATGAGAAATATGATTGAAAATCCTCAATTAATCTATATTTTACGATGAGAGGATGTTTGTTTTCAAAACAGAATTCAATACAATCTTGATTAAAGCTATTATCAGTTCACATTTATATATTGAGATTCAGTCTATATGCAGATTTACTTGGCACGAAACAATCAACAAGCTGGTCCATATACGCTCGAGCAATTGAATCAGATGCTGGCGAATCAACAAGTCATGCTGACTGACCTGGCATGGCATCAAGGCATGACAGAGTGGAAAGCCTTAGGTGAACTTACCCAAGGGAAATCGGTATATCAACCTGAAGGTTATGTCGCTCCGGCAGTCACACCTGAAACGCCAGTATTCCAGAACAATCAGTCAACGACTTCGGCCTATTCACAGCCTCATACTCAAATAGCGACTCAAAAAAGTGAACTTGCCAGTATTCCAAGCCGTATCCTGGCTAAAATTGTAGATGTGTTACTGTGGTTACCAGCAACCTTCATTTTGACTGCATTTTTTACACCTGAACAGGAAACCCGGTTTGCTCAACTAAATGAAGAGTTCATGAATGTCGTGCTGAGTAGCGATGCAGATCCTGCACTGGCTCAGCAATTACAGACTCAAATGTTTGAGATGTTTTCTCAGCAGGCGTGGCTTGCCACAGCGGTCTATTTGATTATCATGCTGGCCATTCAAGCCTTTCTGATTGCAAAATCAGGCCAAAGTATTGGTAAAAAGCTGACAAAAATTAAAATTGTAGATGCAGAATCAGGTGAAAAGACCAGCCTGTTGCGCGCCTTTACTATTCGTAGCGTATTCTTCATATTTTTAAATATTGTATTTATGCCACTGAGTTTAATTATTGACTGGGCCTTCGGATTGGGCAAAAAACGTCAAACCTTGCACGATAAACTAGCAAAAACGCAAGTCGTGAAACAATAGTGCAGGAATACACAAAATGGGATGAGTATCATCCCATTTTGATTACAGAACTTTGAAATTGAAATAAAATTCCCATAAATCCTCCCCAATCCAGACCAGCAAAATCGGTTTTTATTACAGGCATTTAAAGCGCCCTACATATAGCTTAGTTCGTGAATCTCAGGCATAATGCCATACAACGTAGCGGTGTATTGTGATTAATAGGATGTTTTGTAAAATTCAGCCTTTTTTGTCATGTGCACTTTAATCGCTATCCCATATTAAATTAGGGAATGGGACTCTTCACCGAGGTTGTAAAATGAGACAAACGATTTTAGCTGTATTGTCTTTATCTGCGATGACTGCACTCTTGACCGGGTGTGGTGGTGATATGGTACTTCTGAACTCTAAAGGTCCAGTTGCAGCAGGTCAAAGTAACCTGATGATGACTGCGATTTACTTAATGCTATTGGTGGTTATTCCATCAATCATTATGGCATTATGGTTCGGTTGGAAATATCGTGCATCGAATAAAGACGCAGACTATAAACCTACATGGGCACACTCTACTGCGATTGAAATTGTGGTATGGGGTATCCCTGTCATTATTATTGGTATTTTAGCTTGGTTAACTTGGTGGGGTTCCCACAAGTATGACCCATACCGTCCAATTGAAGCAGATAAAGCACCTTTAACTGTTCAGGTTATTGCTGAGCAATTTAAATGGATCTTCATCTATCCTGAGCAAGGCATTGCAACTGTTAACGAATTGCGTTTCCCAGAGCAAACTCCGGTAAGCCTTCGTTTAACCTCTAACTTCACGATGAACTCGTTCTTCATCCCGGCGTTAAGTGGTCAGATTTATGCAATGGCAGGTATGCAAACTCACCTTAACTTCTTAGCTGATGAAACTAGTCCAGCTGAAGGTTATCGTGGTTTCTCTTCAAACTATTCAGGCTATGGCTTCTCACAAATGCGCTTCCGTGCACATTCTGTGACTGATGCTCAATTTGCTGAATGGATTTCTGCTGTTCAGGCAGGAAACGGTACTTCAGTTAACCCTAATGCAGTACAAAAAACTGTTCTAGACCAAGCTGAATTTGCAACTTTACGTGACGGCAACCGTGGTAAACACCAGATCGAAGCGATTATTGCAAAAGCTGAAACTCCTGAAGAGAAGGCTGCTGCTGAAGCAATGAAGCCTTACCCTACTAAGCCACACCCTGTGACTTACTACTCTTCTGTAGAGCAAGGTTTGTTTGAATCTGTGATTCACAAGTATATGAGTAACTATCACGGTGCTGATCATTCAGCTCCTGTAGAAGCTGCAGCGACTGATGCTGTTGCTCACGAAGCGGCTGCTTCTGAAGCTCATGTAGCTGGTGAACATGCGACTGCTTCTCAAGGAGAATAAGACATGAGCTTCTTAGGTAAGTTAGGTCCAGATGCAATTCCTTACGATCCAATCGTATTGGCAACTGTTGCAATGATGATCTTGGGTGGTATCGCAGTTTTTGCTGGTATTACCTACTTCAAAAAATGGGGCTACCTGTGGAACGAATGGTTCACATCTGTAGACCATAAAAAAATTGGTATCATGTATATCTTCGTATCTGTAGTCATGCTTTTGCGTGGTTTCGCCGATGCGATCATGATGCGTCTTCAGCAGTTCCTTGCAAAAGGTGGCGGCGAAGGTTATTTACACCCTGAGCATTACGACCAGATCTTTACCGCGCATGGCGTGATCATGATCTTCTTCGTGGCAATGGGTCTTGTAGTTGGTTTAATGAACATCTCTGTACCGCTTCAAATCGGTGCACGTGACGTTGCATTCCCATTATTGAACTCTTTAAGCTTCTGGTTATTCGCCGGTGCTGCGGGTCTGATGATGGTTTCACTTGCGTTAGGTGAATTCGCTGCAACAGGTTGGATGGCATACCCTCCACTGTCTGGTATCGAATACTCTCCGGGCGTAGGTATGGACTACTACATCTGGGCACTGCAAATTTCAGGTCTAGGTACGCTATTAACGGGTGTTAACTTCTTTGTTACCATCATTAAAATGCGTGCACCTGGCATGAAACTTATGGAAATGCCAATCTTTACCTGGACAGCTTTATGTACAGCAGTATTGATTATTGCGGCGTTCCCAGTATTGACTGCAACAATTGCGATGTTAACGCTTGACCGTTACTTCGGTTTCCACTTCTTCACCAATGACTTGGGCGGTAGTCCAATGTTGTATGTGAACTTGATTTGGACTTGGGGTCACCCAGAAGTATACATTCTGATCTTACCAGCATTTGGTATTTACTCAGAAGTTGTTGCGACTTTCTCACGTAAAGCATTGTTCGGTTACAAATCAATGGTGTATGCAACAGTAGCAATCACAGTATTGTCATTCGTTGTATGGGTTCATCACTTCTTTACTATGGGTGCAGGTGCCAACGTTAACGCGTTCTTCGGTATCATGACCATGATTATTGCGATTCCTACAGGTGTGAAGATCTTCTCTTGGTTATTCACCATGTACAAGGGTCGTATTGTTTTCACCACTCCAATGCTATGGACACTAGGCTTCCTGGTAACTTTCGGTATCGGTGGTTTAACAGGTGTATTGATGGCAGTTCCACCAGCGGACTTCCTGGTACACAACTCTTTATTCCTGATTGCTCACTTCCATAACGTAATTATTGGTGGTGTGGTATTCGGTATGTTCGCAGGTATCATCTTCTACTGGCCGAAAATGTTTGGTTGGAGACTGAATGAGACTTGGGGTAAAGCAGCGTTCTGGTTCTGGTTCTTCGGTTTCTATTTTGCATTCATGCCACTTTATATCCTTGGTTTCATGGGTATGACACGTCGTTTGAATACATTTGACAACCCAGAATGGGACCCGTATGTAGATATCGCGATGTTTGGTGCGGTTCTAGTTGCACTGGGTATTCTATGTTTCATCATGCAAATCGTGGTTGGTTTCCTACAACGTGACCAGCGTCTAGATTTGACTGGCGATCCATGGGATGGTCGTACCCTTGAATGGGCGACATCTTCTCCTGCTCCGTTCTATAACTTTGCTCATCTTCCAAAGATCAATGGTATTGATACTTTCTGGATCGAGAAAGAAAATGGTGTTGCGTATGCAAAACCAACGAAGTACGAAGATATCCACATGCCGACTAACCGTGCTGCCGGTTTCGTTATCGCGATGTTCATCACTGTTATGGGCTTCGGTTTAATCTGGCACATCTGGTGGTTAGTAGTTGTTACGTTCATTGCTGCAATCATCAGCTTCATCGTGTCTTCTTTCACCAAGAAAGTGGATTACTATGTTCCAGCTGCTGAAGTTGAGCGTATTGAAAACGAACGCTATGCGATTCTTGAAAAACACTTGAAGAAGGACTAAGACAATGGCTGAAGTACTTCATCACGACAACCACGGACACGATGAGCATCATCATCACGATGATACTGATATCACCGTCTTTGGTTTCTGGACTTACTTGATGAGTGACCTTGTCCTGTTCGGTACACTCTTCATTGCGTTCGCTGTTTTGAGTAGCCACATTCCTGTGGGTACTCCAAGTGCGAGAGACCTGTTTGGCGACTCTTTAGGTTTCGTTCTTACTGAAACCTTCGCCCTCTTGATCTCTTCTGTAACCTTTGGTTTTGCAGTTCTGGCTGCATACAAAAAAGACGTTGCAAAAGTACTGACTTGGTTAGCGATTACTTGGGTATTCGGTGCTATCTTCATCGGCATGGAGCTATATGAATTTAATCATTTAGTTCATGCTGGTCACGGTCCAAGCACAAGTGCGTTCTTATCTGCGTTCTTTACTTTGGTAGGTACGCACGGTATTCACGTAACTTCTGGTCTGGTCTGGATGATCGTGCTTATGGTTCAAATCAAGAAATATGGTTTGACTCTTGCAAACACGCGTCGTCTAGCTTGCCTAAGCTTGTTCTGGCACTTCCTTGACATCGTTTGGATCTGTGTATTCAGCGTAGTTTACTTGATGGGAGTTCTGTAATGAGTCACGATCATAACGCTGCTGGCGAATCACACGGTAACGTTAAGCAATATACTGTTGGCTTCATCCTTTCTGTCATCCTTACCGTAATTCCATTCGGTATGGTGATGGCAGGCGGTTTTGGCCGTGGTATCTTGATTACTGTCATCGCGATTACTGCGGTTGCTCAGATTCTTGTGCAGTTAATTTACTTCCTGCATATGAACTCTTCTTCAGAGCAACGCTGGAACGTGATTGCATTCGTGTATACCATCTTAACTATCGCTATTCTTTTAGTGGGTTCTGTATGGATCATGAATTACCTACACTACAACATGATGATCTAAACTAGTCGTCATGCCGAAAAAGTATTTATTCCTGACTAAGCCAGGAATTCTCTTCGGTAACTTTGTTACCACTTTGGGTGGCTACTTCGTAGCCACTCAAGGTTCTGTAGATTTCCTTCTCCTGCTTATTACCCTTCTCGGTACTACGCTTGTCGTAGCATCAGGATGTGTGGTCAACAACGTGATTGACCAGGACATCGACCAAAAAATGCAGCGCACTCAAAACCGTGCTCTGGTCACCAAAACCATTTCCGAACCTGTTGCCCTGGCCTTTGCTCTGGTATTAGGCATCGTTGGTTTTAGTCTTTTATGGTTCTGGGTAAATGCGTACGCTTTCTTATTCGCGGTGATTGGTTTTGTTGTATATGTTGGTTTCTACAGCCTATGGACAAAACGAACCACAATTCATCAAACTGTTGTAGGCAGTATTTCTGGTGCAGCTCCGCCTGTCATTGGTTATACCGCAGTGGCCAATCAATTTGACCTCGGTGCGTTACTGATCTTTTTAGGTTATGCGCTATGGCAAATGCCTCACTCATGGGCGATTGCGATTTACCGCTTTGATGATTACAAAAATGCAGGCATTCCTATCTTACCTGTAGCGCGCTCGATTCATCGTACCAAGATTGAATCACTGGTTTATGTGGTGTTATTTACCTTGACCATGAATGCGTTATTTGTCTTTGGTTATGCTAACTGGTTCTATGCAGTGATTTTAAACTTACTGTGCATTTACTGGTTGTATATCGGTGTCATTGGATTTAAAGCTGAAAATGATCAACTTTGGGCTAAGAAATATTTCTTGTTTTCGGTGATCCTGATTACTGTCATCAGTATTATCTTTAGTTTTACCTCAACTGCGCCATCTACACAGATTGTGTTTTTTTAAAAAGATAGAGTTAGTCTCTATCTTTTTTTATTTTGATTCTTCCTAGCCTCCCATTCCAAGTATCTGTAGAGCAGAATCAAAATCTCAGCTTTAGGCGCTAACCTCCCTCTTTTCTTATCTCTGATAAATTTACCCATTTCTGGTTTTAGCCTGACATTGATAATGTTTATGCAGATTTTAAGTTAAAAAAAGTCACTTGATATTCTCGATAGCACATTTGCTGAATTTATCCACCCTAAGCCTGTTTAAAGCTATAACGATTTCCTAACAAGGGTATCCAGAGATAGATATAATTTCGCAAAAATGTCTTATTTGGTTGAAATTATCCCTAAAGATCACTACAATTCCCCATTCGCAAACACTGCGACACAACTTTGGTTGTGACTCCTTGCTTCAATTTACTTAAATTGGGGCTGTCCAAACCGTAAGGAGCTGACAATGCGTCATTACGAAATCGTACTTTTAGTACACCCTGATCAAAGCGATCAAGTAGTTGGTATGGTAGAACGCTACCTAACTCACATCAAAGAAGCTGAAGGTCAAATCCACCGTCTTGAAGACTGGGGCCGTCGTCAATTGGCTTACCCAATCAACAAGATCCACAAAGCTCACTACATTCTTATGAATGTTGAGTGTGGTCAAACTACTCTTGATGAGCTTGAAGAATTGTTCCGTTATAACGACGCAATCATTCGTAGCCTTATCATCCGTCGTGAAAACGCTATCACTGAAGAGTCGCTATTGGCTAAGAGTGCTGAAGAAAAACGTGCGCGTAAAGCTCAACGTGAAGAAGCACAACACGCTCAAGACTCTGCTGAAGCTTAAGGAGAACATAACATGGCACGTTTTTACCGTCGTCGCAAGTTCTGCCGCTTTACAGCTGAGAAAGTTGCGTACATCGACTACAAAGATATCGATACTTTAAAACAGTACATCACTGAAAACGGCAAGATTGTTCCTAGCC
>NZ_JBAPXX010000146.1:0-6282 GCF_049284435.1 Acinetobacter sp.
AAATTTTGCTGCAGCAGTTCCCTCAAAGCGAGTCTATCCATAATTTGAGCCAAGGCATTTTGCGTATGCAGCATCTGGTCAACCAGTTATTAAGTCTGGCCAAACAGGATGTGACCGAAGGTTTAAGTGAGCCTGTTCAATTGCTATCACTGAATCAAATGACAGTCACCTGTATCGAAGAACTGATTCAACTGGCACTACAGAAAGAGATTGATTTAGGGGTAGAACAGCAGCAGGAACTGTTGATTCAGGGCCAAGCTTCGGCCTTGCACTCAATCATTTATAACCTGATTGATAATGCAATTAAATATAGTCCGAAGCTTGGCGTAATTAATGTATCGATTTTACAGCAAGGCCGGCAGGCGGTTTTACAGATTGAAGACAGTGGGGCAGGGATAGATCCTGCTCAATTCGCTCAGATCCGGCAACGCTTCTACCGGATTCATAACCATGCAGAAATTGGCAGCGGTTTGGGTTTATCCATTGTAGATAAAGCCACCGAGCGCTTGGGTGGAACACTGGAATTTTCGCGAAGTATTAATCTGGGGGGCCTTTGTGTACAGGTCAAGTTTCCTTTAGGCGAAGCCTAAGCGAATAGGCTTCTGGTTTTTTGGGGTTAAGGTTGCCTGATACTAGAGAGTATAGGAGTGGTCTTTTCTATTGGTAGTTTGTGGCTAAACAACGCATAGCCAATGACATTCATGCACCAGATAATCCAGCCAGTCCACAAATTATGACTCAGGAAATGTGCTCCGCGCATCATTTGTGCCCAGCCCATGGCCAACCCTAAAATTACTGCAGCGATAAGAAGAAAATAAGCCCGCTTGCGGTTAGAAATGCGATAAACAAAATAGCCGGCCATCAAGGCAAAACCGCTGGAGGCATGACCTCCAGGAAAACAGTGTCCAGCAGTGGCACTAAAATCCCACAAAATCCCGTTATGGGCAGGTATGGTCATATCCCAGGGACAGGCATGGGCTGACTGGGATTTTAAAATTCCGATCGAGGCCGTGGCCAGCACCACCATGCTAAAGAAATAGCCAAATTCCCAGCGCCGTTTATGCCAGTTCTGCCATTTCAGTGATGCCAACCAGCCCAGCAATAATGTGATATACACCAGAATCAGCATGTCTTTAACATAGCGATGATTAAGTTCTGCCAGTGCCCATTGTTGCCGAAGGGGAAATTGACCATGATCATCGATAAATGGATAGATGAGCTGTAAGTCAAGCATTCCTCCAATGTCAAAGAAGTTGAGAAGAATCAAAAAACTAAATATCAAAAGTAAAGTTTGAGTCAGTAAAAACCGGGAATGGTCAGTGATCATTTTTAAGTTGTCCATTTCAGGCAGGAGCAAGAGCAGAGGTCAAATCAAATGACCCGCTAAAATGATGCCCCAGGTCACGGCAATTAAACTGAGTGCTACAAACTGAGCCGCACTGCCCATGTCCTTGGCATTTTTAGACAGTTCATGCCTTTCTATGGAAATACGGTCTACCACTGCCTCTATGGCTGAGTTAATCAGTTCAATGATCAGCGCCAACAGGCATACGGCGACCATGAGCGCTTGCTCAACTGGACTAACCGGCATCCAAAAACTTAGAGGAATCAAAATAAGGTTGATCAGCAAAATTTGCCGGAAAGCGGCCTCATTTTGAAAGGCTGTTTTAAAACCAGCCAGGGAATAACGGGTGGCATTAAAAATGCGCTGGATGCCCGAGGTTGCTTTATAAGGTGAGCGGTAGGAAGACATAGAACAGTTTCAGTCAACAAGAGATAGGATTAACTTAAATTTTCAATCTTAAAATGCTCTTAAAAAAACCGGCTGTTCTCTGGAATTTTTATACACACAGCTTTTACATTCTTTTGCACAAAATTAAGAATTTTTTAAGTTTGGACTTCTATCTTGAGTAGCAAGTTAATTTCGTGGTGTGAGCCGAATGATCAAGTTCAGTTTTGATCCTTATTTATCTAGTCAGATTCACTCTATAAATACATATTTCAAGCAGCCTGAATATAAAAAACAAACCCATCACAATAAATTTTTAGTACAAGTACCTCCGGCGTATCCGGTAATTTCAGCACAGGATCAATCGCTACATTTGACGATCAAAACTGTAGAACAAAGCGAGACACCTGAACGCCGTAGCCTGGAACATTTTATTCAGGAAAAATATCAGCAAGTCCATCAGGCCACTGTATCGAGCTTCTCTTCGACCCTGTTTGCCGGTTATCACGGAGCCGAGATGCAGGTTGTGATTGGTATGCAGCATTTAAATAAAGCCTATGCCTTTCTGGAACAGTATCTCGATGAACCCGTTGAAAACACGTTAAGCAAACTGAGCCAGACCCAAGTCAGTCGAGACAAAGTGGTAGAAATTGGCAATCTGGCAGCGCTGGATATGGACAAGGCCAAACTGATGGTGGCGTTTCTGGTTTTTCATCTCTCGCAGCAACGCATCGAATGGGCAGTATGTACAGGAACAGCCGCTGTGCGTTATGTGCTGCAACAGATGGGATTATGTTTTCATGTGCTTGAAAAGGCTGACCCGCAAGTCCTAGGAGAGGCACAGCATCTGTGGGGCAGCTATTACCAGCAGAAACCTTATGTGCTGGCGATTGATGTAGCAAAAGCCCTACAAGTCGCTCGTCAACTTTATCAATTTAGTCATTAAAGCATTTTGCTTGATTACCGAGGCCCAGAATTTAAATGATGACTGCTTTATTTGAACGTATCAGCCTACAAGCACGACAATATCCACAGCGAGAAGCTGTGGTCACCGCACAAGCAACGCTAAACTATGCGGAACTGCAACGGCGGGTAGAATTATTGAGTGCCAGTTTCATGCAGCTTAATCTGCAGCGTCTGGCCTTGTGGGGCATAAATAGTATGGACTGGATTGTGATCGATCTTGCCGCACAAAAAGCCGGCATGACCGTAATACCTATTCCTTTATTTTTTACTGCAGCGCAAGTACGGCATCTACTTTCCGACAGCCAAGCAGAGCTGCTCTGTATTCTGGATGAATCTTTTTCTGCACCAGAATGGTTGTTGAATCCAGCTCAAGACATGAGTGGAAATGAGATCTTTATTACTGGCCAGCTACATGCACGCTTTTTTCAGCTAGAGCAGGCAGTACAGCATTCACCTTCTTTACAAACCCAGCAGCCGTCAAAAATTACCTATACCTCTGGCAGTACCGGGACACCGAAAGGCGTGTGTCTGGCTGAAGACACCATTGAGTCTATTACTCATTCACTGAGCCAGGCACTGTTCAGCAGTCAGCTTGGACGGCATTTGTGCCTGATTCCATTTGCCACCTTATTAGAAAATATTGCCGGCATTTATGTCGCACTGAGCATGGGACGCGCTGTAATTGTTGGCGAGGTGAGCCAGTTCGGCCTGACATCTAATCATACTTTTGATACAGAGCGGTTTGTAAATGCAGTGCAGACCTATCAAATCGAAAGTGTGATTTTATTACCGCAGATGCTGAAATCCATTGTGGAATATAGCGCTGAACACGGGGCTACAAAGTTAAATACCCTGAAATTTATTGCGGTCGGTGGCGGGAAAGTCTCTGCTGATTTACTCAAACAGTGCCAGCAACTTAATCTTCCGGTTTATGAGGGATATGGTCTGTCTGAGTGTGCCTCGGTGGTCAGCCTGAATCTGCCGGGTACATGCCGCATTGGCAGTGTGGGTCAGGTTTTACCGCATGTCGAAGTTGAGATTGCAGCCAACAGCGAAGTAGTAGTGAAGGGCAATGCCATGCTGGGTTATGTCAATGACATGACTGCAACGCCATATATCCATACGGGTGATGCCGGATATTTTGATGAGGATGGCTATTTGTACATTAGCGGTCGCATCAAGCAGATGATTATCAGCAGTTTTGGACGTAATATTTCTCCGGAATGGGTTGAGTCCAACAGTCTGACCGAGCCGGAAATCCAGCAGATTGCCATTTTTGGCGAAGCCCAGCCATATCTGTCGGCCGTGATTTATGCCCCTGATGATACACCAGACCAGCAACTGGTAGCAGCACTTCAGCGGGCCAACAGCCGGATGCCGGACTATGCTCAGATTAAACACTGGTGTAGGTCTCCAGAGCCATTTTCCCTAAACAACCGGATGTTGACCGAAAACGGCAAACTGCGCAGAGAGCAGATTCAGCAAAAGTTTCAGGCTGAACTGATGCCGAACAAGTCCCAACTTATTTTTGCATAGTTCACAGACCCATAGATCTGTCGAATGAGAGAGAGAACAAATGAATATTGCACAGCAAGCTTTGCACACTACACCTAAACAGATTAAAACACACTTGGTAGAACAGGGCTGGGTTTTGTTAAGACATGAACACTATGACGTGACATCGTTTAGTGAACTCATGAATAAGTTATGCCAGCGGCTGACTTATGATCCTGCACGCGAAAATGTCACTCGCCAGTCTCAGAAAGTTGATGCAGGTACCCAGGCCATGGGACTGCATATTGAAAATGGTACGACGCCTTTACCGCCAGATATCATTGCATTTTTTAGTGAAAAAAGTGCTTCGCGCGGTTCGCAGACCACCTTATGTGATGGGCATGCAGTCTGGAAAAATATGTCAGATGCTTTCAAGCAGAAATTTGCCGAGCCGATGACCATTAGCCGTTATTTACCCAAACCGATCTGGCAGAAATATGTGGCCACTGCCTTGAATATTGAAAATACAGAGCAGGTTGGACAACAGGAGCTACAGCGCTTTACCCAGATGATACCCGGACAACGGATCAGTCCCGCACATGATGGGGGAGTGCACTACCATTTAAGTATGCCGATGGTCCGCCATGACAATCTTAAGGGTGTTCCAGCCTTTGCCAATACCTTGCTAGGGCCTTCTTACAATTATGAAAAACCCCGTTTTTATTTTGCAGACGGTTCAGAAATCAGTCCGGACTTACTCGCAGAACTGGCAGAGCGTTGTGAAACCCAGACCTCAGAAATTGACTGGCATGATGGTGATCTGGTGATTATCGACAACAAACGCTTTATGCATGGCCGACGTGAAATTCTTGTGCCACTTGAACAGCGCAAGTTATACATCTGTATGGGACTGGGCTTGAATCCTGACTTTTAAGAAAAGCAGAAAGAGATATCATATTAAAAGATTCAACGATAAGAGAAATGATCTATGTCCAATTTAACAGCAGTTCTTCTAGGTGCGACCGGTGGCATTGGTCAGGCCATTGCCGATATTCTCGGGAAAAATGGCCTGAATCTGGTTCTGGTCGGACGTAATGAACAGACTTTGCGAAAATTAGGTGAAAAACTGGCGCAGCGTTATCCTGATATACAACTGCAAAGGATCTGCTGTGACCTGGCTGAGCAGAAGAGCCGTGATGAGCTGATTCATGCACTGGCCACATTGAATACCCCAATCCACTATTACATCAATAATGCCGGCATCAATGATTTCAGTCTGTTTTCCCAGCAGTCACAGGAAATGATGGAACAGATGATGCTGATTAATGTGGTCTATCCCTTGCAACTGGTGCAAGGCATGATTCCGCTGATGTCTAAAACTCAGCCGAGCCAGATCATTCATATTGGCTCTACCTTTGGCAGCATTGGCTATCCGGGTTATGTCAGTTATTGCGCCAGCAAATTTGCTCTGCGCGGTGCCACCGAAGCGCTTGCACGTGAGTATGCAAAGACCTCAATTCAATTTCGTTATTTTTCACCAAGGGCAACGATAACGGAAATGAATGATGCAAATGTTACAGAGATGAATCAGGCACTGGGAACTAAAATGGATGATCCTGATTTTGTCGCACAAGAGTTTTATCATTTCTTACAGAAAGACTGTCAGTCGTATCAGGTCGGCTATCCTGAAAAGATCTTCGTTAAGGTGAATCAGGTTTTACCCAATATAGTTTCTGGTTCGATTGAAAAAGATCTGGATACTATTTATAGATATGCTGATCGAAGATAGCTTCGGTTTTGGTAATCTACCATTAATAAAAGTTCCCAATCGCTAAACCCCACAATAAACTATCAGCCCAGTTCTATTGGATTGAACTGATTAATTCAACCCACTAATAATCAAATTTTATTTTAATCATTAGAAAGGAATGACCCACAAAATGATGTCGAATATTTCTGGAACCAGAATTCGTACCAAAATTTAAGTGCGAGCATATCTGATTGTTGTGTAGCTAACTCTGAAATCTCAAGACAGATAAAGAATAGGGCAATGGATAAAGATAAAGAGTTGTAGTCGAAGCATCGAACAGTAC
>NZ_JBAPXX010000147.1:0-2289 GCF_049284435.1 Acinetobacter sp.
CCGAACAGGTGTTCAAAAGAGGTTGTTATGCCTAAGATGAAAACTCGCCGTGGTGCAGCTAAACGCTTTAAAGCGACTGCTAACGGTTTTAAGCGTAAACAAGCGTTCAAACGCCACATTTTGACCAAAAAATCTGCTAAGCGTATTCGTCAATTGCGCGGCTGTGTAATGGTTCACGTAAGTGACGTTGCTTCAGTTCGTCGTATGTGCCCGTACATCTAAGGAGATTATAAATGGCTCGTGTAAAACGTGGTGTACAGGCTCATCGCCGTCACAAAAAAATTCTTGCTCGCGCTAAAGGTTACTATGGTGCTCGTTCACGCGTTTACCGCGTAGCGTTCCAGGCGGTAATCAAAGCTGGTCAATATGCTTACCGTGACCGTCGTCAGAAGAAACGTCAATTCCGCGCTTTGTGGATTGCACGTATCAACGCTGGTGCTCGTCAAAATGGTTTGTCGTACAGCCGTATGATCGCTGGCTTGAAAAAAGCTCAAGTGATTATCGACCGTCGCGTACTTGCTGACATCGCTATGCATGACGCAGTTGCGTTTGCTGCTTTAGCTTCTAAAGCTAAAGATGCATTGGCTGCATAAGTCTTTATGACTTGAAAAAGACCGCTTTTAGCGGTCTTTTTTTTATGCTTAAGTAAAAGTAATCATTTTAAATATTATTTAAAAATCAGTATTGTAAATCTTATATTTTTTAGTCATTGTTAAATTGCATAATCAAAAATAAGGCTTAAAAATAATGATTCTACTTGCCACTCAACAGGATGTCCTGCCGATTGCCCAAGTGCATGTACAAAGCTGGCATGAAAGCTATCAAAATATCATTAAACCAGAAATTTTAGATGAATTGAGTGTAGAACAAAGAGCCGCTTTGTGGCGTTCTGTGCTTGAACAGGAAAATCGACGGGTATTCGTCTATGAAAAAAATGCTCAGGTGCTCGGATTTGCTGCCTTTAATTTTCCAGTGGAGGCGCCAATCAGTGAATTGAGAGCTTTGTATTTATTGAAACAGATTCAAGGTCAAGGTGTGGGCTCTGAAATGGTTCAATTAGGTCTGGGCTTAAGTCGAGAAAAATCCTACCAGCATATGCAATGCAGCGTATTGAACCTGAATTCCAGTCGTTATTTTTATGAAAAGACCGGCGCCTATTTTGTCAGTGAAGAAGATGCCAGCGATCTGGGCGAGAATCTTAAAGACTTATGTTATCAGTGGGACATTTAATTTTTGAATACTCTAGCCAAGCTGGCTCAATGTGGAAAAATCTAAACCCTGGAAAAAGACGATGGAAAATGAACAGCTCTTGTACTGTATGGCTGATTTATCCTTTTATCTCAAGATCTCTACTGATCAATCAAAAGGGCCATCCATCGGGCGATCAGCAAATAGCAGCTTCGGCTCATTCAAATAATGCTGAAATTTTCAGACAGCTGCTTGACCTTAATTCCATCATAGGTTGGATAATCAAAACCTATCACAAAATCGTCAGCATTATTTCAAGCTGATGTCTGCTTCTGAGTATCAACGTCTCCATTGAATTCTGCCCGGAATGTAAGCTTTTCTGGCAAAATGTTAAAGGCCGAAATAGTAGCCAATCAGACAAATAATCACAGTGATCACAATTAAGGTCAGCACATTTGCAGACGAACTGGATTTGCCTGGGTCCTGAGGTTTTTCTGCTTTAGAAATTTTTGGTGAGCGGTCTTCGGTACTCATACCGACAAATGGATCAGGCGCAACTTTAGGTGTTAGCTGTGCCGTTTTATAGTGGTTGGCGACTTTGCTGATGAATTTAGCACTTAAATCATCAATTTTCTGCGAAAAATGACGCAGGTTAAGCTGCTGCTCGGGGCTAAGTACTTCACCATTTGTGTGATATGGATGCTGAATTTTAGTTTGAATAAAGTCGTTTAAGGCATCTAGGCGGTATAAGGTCTGGTGAGCATAATCTGCTGAATAATCAGTTGGGATTAAAGCTAAATGACTTTCGCTATCGGCCTGAATGGCAGGCATGGTGCCGTAATAAGGCAAATTGATATACGCTGGCTCGGTAAAATCTTGGGCAAGGCTACTTTCAAACAGTTCATGATCGGTATAGGCTTGAATATCGTCCCAGTTCGGTGCTTCCAGATCTACATCAATGCGCTTGGCCAGTTTGGGATTCAGCTCATAACACCAGAATGTTTCATGACGTAAAGGGGACTGCTGTGATTTAGGGGCTTCGTAGTCATTGTCTGCGCTATACCATTCAGGGAGTTCCTTGCCGATGATCCAGGCAGTTTT
>NZ_JBAPXX010000148.1:0-4724 GCF_049284435.1 Acinetobacter sp.
ACACCATTACAGCAAACGTTGGCGTTGCATTCAAATTACAAGGCGTGGCGCATACCATTACCAGCGCATGTGCAACCTCTGCGGATGCGATTGGTTATGCTTACAACCTGATTCAACTCGGCAAACAGGATTTAATGCTGGCAGGTGGTGGTGAAGAAGATCACTGGTCACAAAGCTTGTTGTTTGATGCGATGGGCGCACTTTGCTCTAAATACAATGACAGCCCTGAAACAGCATCACGTCCTTATTCTGCAGACCGTGACGGTTTTGTGATTGCCGGTGGTGGTGGTTTCGTGGTGCTTGAGTCTTTGGAACATGCGCAAGCGCGTGGTGCCAACATTCTTGCCGAAGTCGTAGGCTATGCAGCCAATTCGGATGGTGCCGACATGGTTGCACCAAGTGGTGAAGGTGCAACACGTTGCGTACTAATGGCTTTAGAAGAAGCCAAACAACACGGCGTCGATAAAATTGACTATGTAAATACGCATGGTACTTCTACTCCAGCGGGTGACATCACAGAACTTAAAGCGATGGAACGTGCTTTCGGTGAAGGTCAGGTTCCTCCACTAAGCTCAACCAAATCAATGACGGGTCACAGTCTTGGTGCTGCTGGTGTTCAGGAAGCGATTTATTCGGTTCTGATGATGCAAAATGACTTTATTGCTCCAAACATCAACGTGACCGAGCTGGATGAAGGCGCGAAACCGTTTGATATCGTGCTTGAAAAACGTGACGCAAAATTGAATACTGTGATGAGTAACAGTTTCGGTTTCGGCGGCGTAAATGCTTGTCTCATTTTCAAAAAATGGGAAGGCTAAGCTGCCCAATTTAGGGTGACTTGATGGATGCTCCTTCTGATGCTTTCTTGTGGGTAAAAGCATTACATATTATTGCAGTGGTTTGCTGGTTCGCGGCTTTGTTCTACTTGCCACGTTTATATGTTTATCATGCCATGAGCGAAGATGCCGTGAGCCATCAACGCTTTGAAGTCATGGAACGCAAACTGTACCGTGGCATCATGTGGCCAGCCATGTTGGCCACCCTGATTACGGCGCACTTTCTGGTCGACTGGGGTGATGCAACGCGTCACTATCATGAAGCCTTATGGTTTTACCTCAAAGTCGGCCTGGTCGGCTTATTGGTGATTTACCATCTGATATGTGGTTATTACCGCAAGAAGCTGATTGATAATGCACATTACAAGTCACACAAGTTTTGGCGTTATTTTAATGAGATGCCAACCCTGATCTTATTTACCGTGGTGATCCTAGTCGTAGTTAAACCTACTTTCTAATTCACCTGCGCAATCAAAAAAATCCCCGATCAGTCGGGGATTTTTTATGTCTGAATATTTAAGGATTACCACGCTGACGCATACGCGGTTTATACAACAGACGATAGGTCACCGCCAGAATAACCAACCATAAAGGACTGATCATCAGAGCTTTTAGAGTATCAGGCTCCAGACTTAGAATAATCAATGCAAACAATAAGAATGCTAATACCACATAAGACATCCATACCCCACCCGGCATTTTAAAGGTCGAGGCTGCATGCTTTTGCGGTTGCTGCTTACGATAACGGATGTAGCACACCATAATGATGCTCCAGATACTAATAAACAGGATCACACACAGCGAACTTGCCAGAGTAAAAGCTTCCATCGTGTTTGGCACAAAATACTGAAATGCTGCCCCCAACATGATAAAAGTACAGGAGAAAAATAACCCTGTGGCTGGTACAGCCCGACTAGATAACCGCGCCAAAGCTTGAGGCGCCTGTCCATCACGTGCCAAACCAAACAACATACGACTGGTCGAGAATACGCCACTGTTCATAGAGGACATCACTGACGACAATACCACCAGGTTCATGATAATGGCTGAAGTTGGAATACCGGCATACAGGAACAAACTCACAAACGGACTTTGATCCGCAGGAATCAGATGCCACGGTGTGACCGACATGATCATCAGCAATGACAATACATAGAACAGAATGATCCGCGTAGGAATGGCATTGACCGCTTTGGGTAAATTCTTTTCCGGATCTTTGGTTTCTGCCGCCATCGTGCCAAGCAATTCCACCCCAACAAAGGCAAACATGGCAATCTGGAAGCCTGCCAGAAAACCGGTAAAGCCTTTAGGAAATAATCCGCCATGTGCCCAGACATTACTAAAGCTGGCGACAGCGCCACTCGGTGCCTGAAAACCGCTAAACACCATATAACCACCAACAAAGATCAAACCGAGAATGGCTAAAATCTTGATTAGCGCAAACCAGAATTCAATTTCACCAAACAGTTTTACCGTCACTAGGTTAATCGCAAGAATAAACAGCACACAGCCAACACTAATCATCGCCTGTCCCATCGGGGTAAAAGCCATGCCTTCGGGCAGCCAGAAACTCAGATAGTTAATAATCGCCGCGAGATCAGCAATCCCTACCAGCACCCAACCCAGCCAGTACGACCAGCCAATATAATAGCCAGCACCCGGCCCGATCAGGTCATGAGCCATATCAATAAAGGATTTGTAATGCAGATTGGACAGCAGCATTTCACCCAACGCACGCATCAGGAAGAAGAACATGCCACCAATGATCATATAAATGATCAAAATTGAAGGGCCTGCAAGGGAAATAGTTTTTCCTGATCCCATAAACAGGCCGGTACCGATACAGCCACCAATGGCAATTAACTGCAAATGTCGGTTAGAGAGTTTTCGTTGCAACTCATGCGGCGACGATTTTACGTCTTCTTTGCCCGGGGTGGTTTTCATTTTTTACATCCTTTTTAATCTTTACAACAGCATCAAGCTGAATTTACAACGTTCAGTCCTCGAACGCTTATTATGACATTTTCATACTTTTTACTGCTTTTTACTCGACTGTTCAGTGAAATTTACCGCCCTCAAACCAGCTGAATTATTGCAGGGGAGATTTCAACATTAAAAATTAAATTAAGCTTGAGCTGCAATGACTGCAATTTCAATCAGCCAGTCCGGATTGACCAAATCTGCCTGAATCGTAGCACGTGCCGGCGTACCATGACCTTGTAACCATTCCACCCAAAGCTGGTTAACGGTAGCAAAGTCTTCCAGATGCTTGACAAATAATTGTGCAGAAAGCAGCTGGCTTTTATCGGTATTTGCCAATGCGAGCAATTCCTCAATTTTTGCAAAGACTTCCAGTGTTTGTCCGCGTACATCCAGATCCGTGCTATTCGGCACCTGACCTGATAGATAGACGGTTTGATGATGAATCGTCACCGCACTCATGATTTGATTGCTGTTGAGTCGCTGGATTGTTGTATTCGCTTGTTTCATGCTGATCTTCCTTGTTTTGGATATTTAAATAAAATTTAAATTAAAAATTTAGCTTTCAATCTGAAAATTAACCCGGGCGGTCACCGCACACATCAGCTCATAGCCGATGGTGCCTGAACTGGCCGCCACTTCATCAATCGGCAGAATTACACCTTGGGAAGATTGCCCCCAAAGTACCACTTCACTCCCCACATTCGCCTGCGGCAGCGCAGTCAGATCTACGGCCAGCATATCCATGCTGACTCGACCCAATGTTTGTGTTTTCATTGAATCGACCAGCACAGGTGTACCGGTCGCCGATAGTCGTTGATAACCATCAGCATAACCACAGGCCACAATGCCGATCCGCATATCCTGCGTGGCAATAAATTTGGAACCATAGCCAATGCTCTCACCGGTCTGGATCGTTTGAATGGCGATAATTTCACTGCGCAAGCTCATGCTCGGTTGCAAATTCCAGTCTTGAATCGTGTGTGTTGGATAATCTGGTGAACTGCCATACAGCATGATGCCGCTACGTACAATATCGGAATGAAGGGTCTGATGATGACGCAAAATGGCAGCACTGTTACTCAGTGAGGTTTTACCCTCAAGTCCCTGAATCGTTTTGTTAAAAATAAAATATTGATGTTCAATTCCATCCAATCCAAAACGCTCGCCATCCGCATCGGAGAAATGGGTCATATGCGTGATTGAACGGACATTATTTAGCTGATGTAGTTCCTGCCAGATCTCTGCATATTGCTGCGGCTCGAAACCTAGACGGTTCATGCCGCTGTTCATTTTCAAATACACATCAAACTGTACATCCGGCTCTATTTCGGCAAACTGTTTTAGCCCTTGCACTTGATGCCGGGAATGGATGGCAAAGCTCATTCCATGCTTAGCGCATTCAAATAAATCCTCGAGAGCAAAAACACCTTCGAGCAACATTAGCGGCTTCTTGCATCCGAGCGCACGCAGCCGTTTACCCTCTTCGATATCCAGAAAGGCAAAACCGTCCGCGCCGTGAAGCGCTGCATAGACCCGTTCAACTCCGTGTCCATACGCATTGGCCTTGACCACGGCAAATACCTGACTATTAGGCATACATTGGCGCGCCACACTTAAATTATGCGCAAGCGCCTGCTGATGAATGATCGCAGTAATGGGACGTGGCATACATTCCTCCTTGAATATTCCGCCTCAGATGGTCTTAAGCCGCTTGGTGATAGCGCGCCAATGAAAGACCTTCAGTGCTGATTTCAGGATCACGGGCCAAGACCAGATCACTGATTAATTTTCCTGAACCACAAGCCATGGTCCAGCCCAGCGTGCCATGTCCGGTATTCAGGAACAGGTTTTTAAAACGGGTTTTTCCAATAATTGGTGTACTGTCCGGAGTCATTGGACGCAAGC
>NZ_JBAPXX010000149.1:0-3774 GCF_049284435.1 Acinetobacter sp.
GCTGTAATTAATATTAGTAGTGTCAGCGCCCGCATTGCTCAAAAAGAGCGTTGGGTTTATCCGGCATCAAAAGCAACCTTGGAGCAGCTGACCAAAAGCATGGCTTTGGATTTAGCCGCTGATGGTATCCGTGTACATGCCTTGTCACTCAGTTGGACTTGGTCTGTGCCAATGCAAATGATTTCAGGCAATGACCGTCCGAAAACCGATCGTGTGGCTGGTCGTTTCCATGTTCTGGGTCGTATTGCCGATGCTGAAGAAGTCGCACAAGCTTTAAGCTTGTTATGCAGTCCAAAAGCCAAATTACTCACCGGTAGCACCATCCATGCCGATGGTGGTTATCACACCCTGGGGCCTGAAGCGACAGATTCACCGATTGAGGAGTTAAGCGCATGAATATTCAAATGACCAATATTGCAGAAAAATTTCTTTGCCTCACCTCGGATGTTGAACAAGGTGAAGGCTTGCAGGTCATTATCGACGGTTATCCACTACTGGCGGTTTTCCACCTCGAAGATGGTGAATTCTATGTCACCGATGATACCTGTACCCATGGTGATGCGTCTTTAGCCGATGGCGAAATTGATGGCTGCGAAGTGGAATGCCCCTTCCATGCTGGTGCTTTCGATATTAAAACCGGTGAGCCGTGTGGTGCACCGTGCAGTATTCCACTCAAAACCTACACCTCATTTGTACGTGATGGTCAGGTCTATTTGGTGGAGTAACGCCCTATGCATAAAATTCAAATTGAAGGACAGGGACAATTTCACTGTGCAGCCGATGACGTGCTATTACGTGGTGGTTTGCGTGAAGGTTTAGGCTTGCCTTATGAATGCAATGCCGGTGGCTGCGGAACCTGTAAAATTGAAGTGTTGTCGGGTGAGGTTGAAAACCTGTGGGCAGATGCACCCGGGTTGTCTGATCGAGACAAACGTAAAGGACGTGTTTTGGCTTGCCAATGTCGACCAAAATCGGACTGTGTGATCAAGGTTCGTTTAGATGAACAGTGCACACCAAAAATCTTGCCAAAGCAGAAGGCCGTTAAGCTGAAGCATGTAGAGCCGATTACCCATGATATTCTAGAAATTCATTTGCAGTCGGATGAGCCTGCCCAATTCATTCCGGGTCAATATGCGTTGCTTTGGGTCAACCAGCAGTTGCTGCGTGCCTATTCGATGTCGAACTTGCCGAATGACGAAGGGCTGTGGGTGTTCCAGATTCGACGTGTGCCGGATGGTAAGATGACCAACCTACTGTTTGATGAGCAACAACGACAACATGCCGTGATTCAGATTGATGGTCCCTATGGACTGGCACACTTGCAAGAGCAGCCACGTCCGATTATTTGCGTGGCAGGTGGTTCAGGCTTAGCGCCAATGCTAGCGATTGCACGTGGAGTTGCAGTCAATCCACATCTACAGCATCACAAAGTCTGGTTCTTTCATGGCGGACGTGAACAACGCGATTTGCTGACTGAAGCGCAAATGCGTGAATGGACTGAACTGGGTACAAGACTGAATTATGTACCTGCAACCTCATCAGAGCTGATTGAAGGGATTCGATCAGGTTTCATTCATGATGTGATCAATGATGTGCTAGGCGACCAATTGCTTGAGCATGAAATTTACTGCGCAGGCCCACCACCGATGGTGAAATCCATTGAACAGATGGCCCATCAGGCGGGCATTCCGCAGCAGCAAATCCACTTCGATCGATTCTTCTAAATCTTGATCTAACTTTAAATCTTGCAAGCTGATGGGTTTAAACCATCACTTGCAAGGATTTGTCGCGACACATCAACACCATATTGACAATCTGCGCAATCGACTCGGTGCCCAGTTTTTGCCGGATATGGGTGCGATGAATCTCGACCGTTTTATGGCTGATATTCAGCATCTGCGCGATATGTTTGCTGGACAGGCCATCGACCAATAAATGAATAATTTCGTTTTCACGTGGGGACAGTGATTTAAGTTTGGATCTTTGTAGTTCACGTTTTTCAGCTTCTAAAAAATCGAGTTCTGCTTGCTGTAAACACGATTGAATCTGATTCAGCATATGCTGCGGGTTAAACGGCTTTTCCAGGAAATCAAATGCACCCGCTTTCATGGCATTGACGGACATCGGGATATCACCATGACCGGTCATAAAAATAATCGGCATACTGATCTTTTGCTGATTCAGCTGTTGTTGTAACTGCAAGCCACTCATACCGCGCATACGAATATCCAGAATCAAACAGGCTGGCGTATGTGGACGCTGGTAGCTTAAAAATTCCGTCGCACTATTGAAAGTTTTGGACTCGAGTTGAACAGAATCCAAAAGCCAGATTAAAGAGTTACAAATGTCTGGGTCGTCATCAATGACATATACGATGGGTTCTGCGACATGCGGATTGGTCATATACATTTTGCACGCTCCTGTGCTGCCAAAGAAATATTGAAGATGGCACCTGATTCGCCTTCACAAACCCATAAATAACCGTGGTGATTTTCGATGATGCTTCTCGATAGGGTCAATCCAATCCCCATACTGTCGGTTTTACTTGAATAAAACGATTCAAATAACTGTTCAGGATTTTGTCCTTCTAAGCCGGGACCATTATCCGCAATGGCGATCCGTGCATGCTGGCTGTGTTGCCAGGTGCGGATGAAAATATCGCGCTGACCTTCAGGGTTTTTTTGTAGGGCATCGACCGCATTGAACACCAGATTAATAATCACCTGACTAAACAAAGTCTCATCCGCCGAAATACAGATGGGAGATACACCCAGTTCATAATGAATCGTGCAGCCACCTTGATCTGCTTTTAAACCAATCAGCGGGTTTAAGTCCTGAATGAGACGATTGAGCGAATGTACTTTAAAATTCGCTTCGCCTTTTTTGAGGAAGCTGCGCATGCTGTGAATAATGCCATTCACGCGATGAGTTTGATTCAAGGCTGCATTCAAAGCATCAATGGTTTCCTGAGTATTTGCTAAACCGTTTTGAATGCGGATGATGCTGCCTCCGACGTAGTTATTTAAAGCCGCCAGGGGTTGATTCAACTCATGCGCGAGCGCAGTTGAAAGTTCGCCCATGGTTTTACAACGAGACATATGTCCAAGTTGTTTTTCCCGGGCACGTGCCTTATTTTCTGCTTCTATACGCTCGGTAATATCCCGATAGTTAATTAAAATGCCTTGAATATCAGGATGATCAAGTAAGTTCTTGACGGTTGCTTCATGATGGTGCCATTTGCCATTATGGTACATTATTTTGTAGTTAATGGTGCCAATATCATCATTCGATGGTTTTTTAAACAGGAGTTGTCGCACATTCATACGGTCGTCGGGATGAATCACACTCAGAACATTTTTATTGAGCACGAAGCGATCGCGATAGCCCAGAATTCGCTGCAGGGAAGGGCTGGCATAAAGGAGTTTACCTTGAGTATCCAGGATGGCAATGCCATCCCCCGAGTTTTCCAGCAGCATCTTAAAATACTGATCTTTTGACTGGAGCTGATACTGATATTTTTTGATTTCACTGATGTTGCGGACGAGCGCCAGCATTTTGGGTTGATGTTCGATTTCAACAATTTTCAGGCAGACTTCAACAGGGATATGATGTCGGTCCTGAGCCTGAATGAGCCATTCAAATGTGATGGCTTTATGACTTGCTGCTTGGTGAACTTTCTTTACGGCATGATGAAAATCAAAGCCATGACTATGCGCACTGATCTTTTCCACGCTCATCTGGGTTAATTCAGATTTGCTGTAACCGGTCAGGTCT
>NZ_JBAPXX010000150.1:0-18838 GCF_049284435.1 Acinetobacter sp.
GTTACTGCCCGGCGGGGGTGTATGAAATCATGGAAAATAATGACGGTTCCAAGCGTTTCCAGATTAATGCAGCCAACTGTGTGCACTGCAAGACCTGTGACATCAAGGATCCGTCCCAGAACATCACTTGGGTGACACCGGAAGGTGGTGGTGGTCCGAATTACCCGAATATGTAAGGTAATTCTTGTGAATGAGAAAGATACATCTATTTCTCACATTCACATACCCAATCTTGAAGCAGTTAGTATTAACACTTCACTTTAATTTTTTAGGTAATCCCAGTTCCCGAGGGAGCTGGGATTAATAAAGTTAGAATAGAAATAATAGAAAAAAATTTATAGCGTGCTGGATATAAAGATGGCTTAACCAAAATGAGCTAAGCCATCTTAGAGATTTAAAACAAATGACGAAAAATTTTAGTCATTCATTAATGATTTTTGATTTGCTACAAATTTTGCACGCGCCGCATGCAGTTTCTTATAGCTGTCAATTAAACGTAGATGACGATCCAGCCCTTCAAGCTGCATGTTGGTTTCGGTCAAACCATAGAAACGGACTGTTCCTTCGATTGAACCTAGAACGGCATCCATACGGGCATCACTAAACATACGACGGAAGTTGTGTTCATAATCTTCCAGTTCCATTTCATCATCCAGCATGACTTCCAGAACGACATTCATGCACTGGTAGAACAGGCCACGTTCAACGGTATTGGTATTGAACTGCAAGAACTGCTCAACCAGATCTTTGGCTTCTTCAAATTGCTGCAAAGCCACATAAATCAGAAGTTTCAGTTCAAGAATCGTCAGTTGGCCCCATTCAGTATTTTCATCGAACTCGATACCGATCAAGGTTTTGATCTCGGTATAATCATCTTCATCTGCTTCTTCCAGACGCTCAACCAGTGCTTCCAGTTGTTCATCATCCAGACGGTGAAGATTCAGGATATCTTCACGGTATAAAAGCGCCTTGTTGGTATTGTCCCAAACCAGATCTTCTACCAGATAAATTTCCGAATAGCCCGGTACCAGAATACGGCAAGCTGTTGCACCTAGATGCTGGTACACTGCCATATAAACTTCATGGCCCATGTCTTCCAGAATCGTGAATAATTCCTGAGCTTCATCTGCATTCGAATTTTGACCATTATTGGTGAAGTCCCACTCGACAAATTCATGATCTGCTTTCGCGCTGAAGAAACGCCAAGACACCACACCACTAGAGTCGATGAAATGCTCAACAAAGTTATTCGGTTCAGTTACTGCATTGCTGCTAAAGGTTGGTTTTGGCAGATCATTCAGACCTTCAAAACTACGGCCTTGTAACAACTCAGTCAGACTGCGTTCTAATGCCACTTCAAAGTTTGGATGAGCACCAAATGAGGCAAATACACCGCCAGTACGTGGGTTCATCAAGGTGACACACATGACCGGGAACTGACCGCCTAAAGAAGCATCTTTGACCAGAACCGGAAAGCCCTGTTCTTCCAGACCTTTAATGCCTTCAACAATTTTTGGATATTTTGCCAGAACCTGTTCAGGCACATCCGGTAGTGCGAGTTCACCTTCCAGAATTTCACGTTTAACAGCACGCTCAAAAATTTCAGACAGACATTGTACTTGCGCTTCAGCCAGCGTATTACCGGCGCTCATACCATTACTTAAGTAAAGGTTTTCGATCAGATTCGACGGAAAATAAACGGTTTCACCATCAGACTGACGTACAAATGGGAGTGAGCAGATGCCACGTTCTTTATTGCCCGAGTTAGTATCATAAAGATGGGTACCCAATAACTCATCTTCAGGATCATAAATTTCACGGGTATGTTCATCTAAAACTTCTGCAGGTAGTTCGCCATTCGGACCTGGCTGGAACCACTTCTCATCTGGATAATGCACAAATTCGGCATTGGCAATATCCTCACCCCAGAACTGGTCGTTATAGAAGAAGTTGCAGTTCAGACGTTCAATAAATTCACCTAAGGCAGATGCCAGTGCACTTTCTTTGGTCGAGCCTTTACCATTGGTAAAACACATTGGCGACTGCGCATCGCGGATATGTAGCGACCAGACATTTGGCACAATATTACGCCAAGATGCAATTTCAATCTTCATGCCAAGGCCTGCCAGAATTGCAGACATATTGGCAATGGTTTCTTCCAGCGGAAGGTCTTTACCCGGAATGAAAGTCGTATGGTCAGAAGCCAGACTTGGCATTAATAGGGCTTGAGCATCCGCATCAATACTTTCCACTTCTTCAATGATAAATTCAGGACCGGTTTGAATGACTTTCTTGACAGTACAACGGTCTATCGAACGTAAAATTCCTTGGCGATCTTTTTCAGAAATATCAGCCGGCAGTTCCACCTGAATTTTAAAAATCTGTTTATAGCGGTTTTCAGGATCAACAATATTGTTTTGCGAAAGGCGGATATTATCGGTTGGAATGTCACGTGCTGCGCAATAGACTTTGACAAAATAAGCCGCACAAAGTGCTGATGACGCCAGAAAATAATCGAATGGGCCGGGTGCCGAACCATCGCCTTTATAGCGGATCGGCTGATCGGCAATCACCGTGAAGTCATCGAACTTGGCTTCCTGACGAAGATTATCGAGATAATTGACCTTAATTTCCATGTAGATACCTAAATATTCTTATGTGCCGTCACGGACAGATAAGATGCTGAATCTGAATATACAAGCCGGTTCACGGAGGAGAACTTGAATGAAAAATAGAAAATGGTCAGGTTATGCCATTTGACGAAGTGTCTGGATAACGCTGCCGAGAATGGGCGCTATTATAGAATTATTTTATGAAATTGATAATATTTGTCTGAAATTCTGCCAGATTAAACCAGACCCTCAGTCTTTCCGGAGCTGCCGGAGCATGAATCAACTTCAAGTCATGAATTATATTATCAATCAAGGTTGCGGATAAGAAGGCAGATTTTCACCTGCCTAGTCTGAGATAACTTTAGAAATCATAACTCAGTGCAACTACTGCAAGATTACGCTGCTTTTCATCATAACGGTCATAACCGCCAAAGATATATTCACCCGACAAACTTACCTGAGGTAAAAGCGCATAACTGAGTCCGGCAGAAGCATAACGAAAGGCAAACTGCTTTTCGGTATCGCCCAGTTCACCGCCTTCGTATTTACCTTCATCATTAAAATAGCTTCCCGCTGCCGTAACGCTGGCATTCAGGCGATCATTCAACTGATGGCTCAGGTTAAGTGTATAAAAAGTATCGCCCTGATTGGCATAAGCCACATCATACAGATAGGTCGATACGCTGGCGCCGATACTGGTCTGATCATTCAATGCACGACTTACATTTAAGCCCAACTCATTTCCAGTGGTGTTCTCACCGCCCGGATAATAATAGGTCGCATTCCATAAATCCCAGTCATAATTTTCGCTGCTATGGGTATAACCTAGCAGAAAGTCATGCTCGAATTTGTCTGAACGATGTCCCTGACGCCCCTGCACTTCTGCATAAGAATAGCCAAGCGTAGATCCCCAATATCCGACATAAAAATTGCCATAAGCCAGATTCAGTCCTGCCTGTACAGCAATGTCATCATTTTCAGGTGCATTGGTCAAACCGCGGGATACATATTTGGATACCACACTCAAGTTTCCGCTTGCTTCTATTTGTTTTACTTCCGCATCATCGGCATAACAGTAAAGACTTGAAACAGCAGCACAGCCAAACAGCACTGTTTGATTGAATATTTTCATAAAATATAAAATCTATTAAGCAAAGCGGAGATAAAACCGAACGCAGTCGAGGTTTTATCTCCGCTTTGGGACAAAATTGAAATTCGCTTTACTCCTGCTTTGCTAGACGACAGGAATAAAACCATGATTTAAGCGCGAGGCGCCTTGTAAAAAGGTGCAGATGAAGGTGCAAGAGCAGGCTTGCCACGAATATGGTCTGCCAGTTTTTCAGCGATCATAATCGTAGTTGCATTGAGGTTACCGGTAATGATCAAAGGCATTATCGAGGCATCAATCACACGCAGACCCTGCATTTCATGTACGCGTCCATAACCATCGACAACCGCCATGTCATCCTCACCCATTTTACAGCTACACGATGGATGATACGCGGTTTCTGCATGATTACGAACAAATTCATCAATTTCAGCATCTGTTTGTAGATGTTTTCCCGGACTGATTTCTTCACCACGATAGGGATCCAATGCCGGCTGATGCATAATTTCCCGGGTAATGCGGATGGCATCGCGGAATTCACGCCAGTCCTGTTCGGTACTCATATAATTAAACAGAATACTTGGATGCTCAAACGGGTCTTTGGATTTCAGACGAACACGGCCACGTGACGGCGAGCGCATAGAGCCCACATGAGCCTGAAAACCATGTTCATGAATGGCATTGGTGCCATTATAATTAATCGCCACAGGCAGGAAATGATACTGGATATTGGGCCAGTCAAATTCATTTGAAGAGCGAATAAAACCACCGGCTTCAAACTGGTTGCTGGCCCCAATACCTTTTCCTAAAAATAACCATTCAGCGCCAATCATCGGCTGGTTATACCATTTGAGTGCCGGATACAAGCTGACAGGTTTTTTGCACTTATATTGCAGGTACATTTCCAGATGGTCCTGCAGGTTTTCACCCACACCTGGCAAATCCTGAACCACAGGAATATCCAGACTTTTTAACAGTTCAGCTGGACCCACACCGGAGCGTTGCAGGATTTGCGGTGAGGCAATCGCACCACCACATAATAAAACTTCACGATCCGCAAAGACCTGAATCGGCTGTAAGGTATTTTGTCCTTCAAAATATTCCACACCAATTGCCTGATTACGATTAAACAGAATACGATTGGTCATGGCGTGGGTAATAATCGTGAGATTATCCCGGCCCTTGGCCATATCCAGATAACCACGTGCTGTACTGGAACGACGGCCTTGCGGCGTTACGGTACGGTCCATCGGCCCAAAACCTTCCTGCTGATAGCCATTCAGGTCATCAGTACGTGGATAACCGGCCTGTACACCTGCCTCGACCATGGCATGGAACAGCTCATTATTCCCATTTTTAGGTGTTGCGACCGAAACCGGTCCAGAATCACCATGATAATCATTGCCGCCAATATCGCGCGTTTCAGCTTTTTTATAATACGGCAGACATTCGGCATAGCTCCAGTGTTCTAGCCCCTTAAGGCTGGCCCACTGTTCCAGATCCATGGCATTACCGCGAATGTAACACATGCCGTTAATTAACGAAGAACCGCCCAGACCTTTTCCGCGCCCGCATTCCATACGACGATTATTCATATGAGGTTCGGGGTCGGTCAGATAGGCCCAGTTATAGCGTCGTCCCTGTAATGGATAAGCCAACGCAGCCGGCATTTGTGTTCTGAAATCTAGACGGTAATCCGGTCCACCCGCTTCCAGCAGCAGGACTTTCACATCCGGATCTTCAGTTAAACGCGCTGCTAGCACATTGCCTGCGGAACCTGCACCGATAATAATATAGTCGTAATTCATCCAACCCTCCCTTATGCGCTAAATACAGATTGGAAAGGACTAAGTTCAACTTGCACTGACTTAGTCTGGGTATATTGCTGTAGCGTGACAATACCGTTTTCACGACCAACACCCGAATGTTTATAGCCACCAACTGGCATTTCTGCCGGTGATTCGCCCCAGATATTGATCCAGCAAATGCCGGCTTCAATTTGATGAATAATACGGTGCGCACGTGCCAGATTCGGTGTCACGACACCAGCTGCCAAACCATACTCGGTGTCATTAGCACGACGAATCGCCTCTTCTTCTGAGTCATAACTCAGAATACTCATGACTGGACCAAAGATTTCGTCACGGACAATCGTCATGTCGTCACGGCAATCGGTGAATACCGTTGGTAGCACATAAGCGCCTTGGGCAAATTGCTCATCTTCAGCACGGCCGCCACCACACAATAAGCGTGCACCTTCGATCTTGCCCTTGTCAATATAGCCCAGCACTTTTTCCATATGTGCAAAGCTAGATACTGGACCAAAATTGGTCTCAGGATCGAGTGGGTCCCCCATACGGATATAAGGAATACGCTGCAGAATCTTTTCTTCGAATTCTGCTTTCAAGGCTAAAGGTACAAATACTCGAGTACCATTGGTACAGACCTGACCGGAACTGTAGAAGTTGGCCATCATGGCTATATCTGCTGCCAGATCCAGATCGGCATCTTCACAGATAATCAGCGGGGATTTTCCGCCCAGCTCCATAGTCACTTCTTTCAAGCTGGAATTCGCAGCTTGGGCCATGACTTTTTTTCCGGTCGCGACACCACCGGTAAATGAAACTTTGGCTATATCAGGATGTGAAGTCAGATAGCCACCAACTTCACCACTACCAGTCACCACATTGAATACGCCATGTGGCACACCGGCTTCAGTATAAATTTCTGCCAGTTTTAATGCAGTTAAAGGCGTTACTTCACTGGCTTTGAAGATCATGGCGTTGCCCGCTGCCAGTGCAGGTGCAGATTTCCATAATGCGATCTGAATCGGGTAATTCCACGCACCAATCCCGGCAACCACACCCAAAGGTTCACGGCGGGTATAGACAAACGAACTGCTTCTGAGCGGGATTTGCTGGCCTTCTAATGCTGGCAAAATACCTGCATAGTATTCGAGTACATCTGCGCCTGTCGCAATATCGACGGTGGAGGTTTCACTAAAAGCTTTACCACTGTCAAGGCTTTCTAAACGTGCCAGCTCGTCATTACGTTCGCGAAGAATAGTGACAGCCTTGTTCAAGATACGGGAGCGTTGAATCGCCGTCATTTCTGCCCAGACTTTTTGTCCTTGTTGTGCCGATTCAACAGCGCGATCGATATCTTCTCGCGTACACACTTGCACGTCTGCCAGAACTTCGCTTGTTGCAGGATTAATCGTTTGAAACGTGCTATTGGATGTTGCATCGACATATTGTCCGTGTATATAAGGACGTTGCAGTTTGAATGTTGTCAATGGAATTCCCTCGCAGATAAGTTATTTGAGTTGTTGCCGAATATATTCACTACACAGTTCAATCGGCAGTTCTGGGTCAATTTCGCCACTTACCAAAGCACCTCTTAGCCAGAATCCGTCAATCAATGCTGCCAGACCTTGAGCGGCTTTCTCTGCCTGGTCTTTACTCAACTTTTTCATGAATTCATATTTAAGATTGGAGTGTAAACGGAAATGATTGATCTGCTGTAAACGGTGTAATTCAGGTTGGTGCAAACTGCTAGCCCAGAACGCCAACCAGACTTTCATGGCTGCCTTGTCAGTTTGTGGAGCAGCAAAATTACCACGTACGATTGCTAGCAGGCGCTGTTCCGGTGTGGCATTCACCTGGGACTGTATTTCTGCAACGGATTTACCCAATTGCTGCAATAAGTAACGCATTGTGGCTTCAATTAACCCATTTTTACCTCGAAAATAATGACTTATGATGCCGGTTGAGACACCTGCCCTTTGTGCAATCTGACTAATTGAAGCTTCTGCAAAACCTAGCTCATTCACTGCAGCTAAGGTGGCATCGATCAGCTGCTGACGGCGGATCGGTTGCATACCAACTTTGGGCATAGGTCTAACCTGAATAACGGATGTAGCAATAAAAAATCACTCTGCTAAAGCAAATAGCTGAATGATGTAACAATTCATAAACGCTTTATTAATTGAACGTTCAATTAATAAAAATTATAGTGCCAGCTCACCCTTGATGTACAGCGCAGTTTGTTTTGGATTTGCAAAAGTTTGTAATTCATAAAAACAAGGAAGCTTTACCGCAGGCTTTTGCTTTTAAATCACACTGCACTGTATATCATCCGGCAACAAAACGATGGTCATGGATTTATGCAAAAGAAAAAAGAAGAGATGCAAGATGGTCTGAATAAAGTAGTTTTTTATTTTTCGGCGACACTTATTCTGCTGTTTTCTATCATCACCATTTTATTTAATGAACAAGCCAATCAAGTCATTATCAATATTTTAAATTGGGTTAGTCGTACCTTTAGCTGGTATTACCTGCTGGCGGCAACGCTGTATCTGGTTTTTATCGTCTTTATCGCCTGTTCCCGTTATGGCGAGATTAAATTAGGCCCCAAACATTCCAAGCCAGAATTTAGCCTGCTGAGTTGGTCGGCGATGCTATTTTCTGCCGGGATCGGGATTGACCTGATGTTTTTCTCGGTAGCGGAACCGCTTTCGCATTATATGAATCCACCTGTGGGCCAAGGTGAAACCTTTGAAGCTGCGCGCCAGTCCATGGTGTGGACCCTGTTTCACTACGGTTTAACCGGCTGGAGTATGTACGCGCTGATTGGGGTCGCCCTGGGTTATTTCAGCTATCGCTACAATTTACCGCTAACGATCCGATCGGCACTTTATCCTATTTTTGGAAAAAAAATTAATGGCCCAATTGGCCATACGGTTGATACTGCTGCAGTACTCGGCACGATTTTCGGGATTGCCACCACCTGCGGGATTGGCGTTGTGCAATTAAATTACGGCCTGCATGTGCTGTTTGATTTACCGGAAAATATCTGGATTCAAACTGCATTAATCGCTGTTGCTGTGATTATTACTATTATTTCAGTCACTGCCGGTGTCAATAAAGGCATCCGGATCCTGTCTGAAATTAACATCTATGTATCAATTGGGCTGCTGCTATTCATCCTGTTTGTAGGCAATACCGAGTTTTTATTAGCCGCCTTGATTCAGAATTTTGGTGACTATATCAGCCAGTTCCCGAAACTTTCTTTAACCAGCTTTCCTTTTGAACAACCGAAAGAGTGGATGAATAGCTGGACCCTGTTCTTCTGGGCATGGTGGATCGCCTGGTCACCTTTTGTCGGTCTGTTTCTGGCCCGTATTTCCCGTGGTCGTACCATTCGCGAATTTGTCACCGGGACTTTGGTTATTCCTCTGTTATTTACCCTGACCTGGTTGTCTATTTTCGGTAACAGTGCTTTATACAGCGTGATTTTTGATGGTAATACTCAACTTGCTACGACAGTTTTAGAAAATCCGGCACATGGTTTCTATGATCTGCTGGCGCAGTATCCAGGCTTTACGTTTACTGCAGGTGTTGCCACCATTACCGGCTTGCTGTTCTATGTGACCTCAGCGGATTCAGGGGCATTGGTATTGGGAAATTTCACGACCAAATTCACTAATATTGAGCATGATTCACCGCGCTGGCTCAGCGTGTTCTGGGCCATTGCCATCGGTTTACTGACTTTGGCAATGTTGATGGCCAATGGCGTGACAGCATTACAGAACACCACGATTATTATGGGTCTGCCTTTTAGTTTCGTAATTTTCTTTGTGATGGCGGGACTATATAAGTCCTTGCGTCTGGAGGATTTTCGTCAGGCCAGTACCAGCCTGAATGCGGCACCTGTGGTCGGTAATGTGGATATCTTGAACTGGAAGAAGCGTCTGAGCCGAGTCATGCTGCATCCAAGCCTGTCCCAGACGCGGACCATGCTGGATAATGTCTGCAAGCCGGCTATCGAGGCCGTTGCAACCGAGTTAATTGACAAAGGCATTCAAGTCAATATTCAGGAAAAATCGCTTGAGGAAGAACCTGAACTGTATCACCTGGATCTGACTATTCAGCTCGATGAAGAAGAAAACTTTGTCTATGAAATATGGCCGGTACGCTATGACACGCCAAATTTCAGTTCACGTGGTAAACGAACCAAACGTTATTACTATCGTCTGGAAAGTTACCTGTTTGAAGGCTCTCAGGGCAACGATCTGGTCGGTTATAGCAAGGAACAGGTGATCAATGACATCCTGGATAAATATGAACGCCATATGATGTATCTGCATATTAACCGGATCAGCCCAGGTAAACGACCGCTGTTCCCGGATCGTGAAATTTAGGATTACTCAACTACGGAAGGACTCAATGATGTCAGAAAGTTTGAATGCCTTTGCCCTGTTTTTCTCCCTGCTCAATCCTTTTCTGATGAGTATTTACATGCTCGGAATTATCCGTAATTCCGACGCAAAAATATTCAACATGGCATTGATTCAAGGCAGTCTGATCAGCTTTATTGTGTTCATCATTTTTGCAAAAACCGGTGAAGCCTTCTTTAATGAAGTCTTGCATGTACGGTTTGAGTCTTTCCAGATTTTTGGCGGTATTATCTTTCTGGTGATTGGCTATCGTTATGTCTTTGAAGGTGCTGATACGATTGGCGTGATGCGTGGAGCGCCCAGTCATCTGGCGGGCACGATTGCCATGCCGTTTATGATCGGTCCAGGTACCATTTCGGCATCTGTGATCACCGGTATACAGCTCAGTTTAATGCAGACCATTCTGGTGATTTTCTTTACCCTGTTTCTGACTTGTAGCTTGCTAATTTTAATGAAATACCTGCATGATCATTTACAGCATAAATATTCTAACTATATTGATTTATATGTTGATATTGTTGGTCGTGTTGCTGCGCTTCTGATTGGTACGATTGCCATCGATATGATTGTGACAGGCGTTACCGGAATTTTGGAAACCTGATCAATTATTTTATTGTATGAATAAAAAGAGCGGTTTTTACCGCTCTTTTTTTAATTTTTAAATAATTAAAATTTAAATGACACACCGGCATAAGTAGAAAAACTTTCACCTGGCGAAGATCGCGCGACGTCAGCACCTTGATCATTTAGACCAGGAATCACGACCGCAGCATATTTCTCATCCGTGATATTTTTGAAGTTGATCCAGGTTTTCCATGATTGATGTTCTGGTGCATAACCCAAGTCAATGCCCCAGATCTGATAGTCGTCACTGAAACGGCTATTGGCATAATCATGTGCCATTTTGGATGCATATTCAGTATTCAGACCAATATAGAGGCCATTATTCAAGGCATAACTCAGTTGAGCCTGATACAGATGTTTAGGTATTCCCGGTAACTGGTTTTTGCCAAATAAAGGATCGTTTTTGTACTGGAAATCGCTAAGAGTATAAGCCTGTTGCAGACGCAACTCGCCATATCGGGATTCATACAATGGCGTATCCAGACTTAGCTCCACCCCTTGATGAATCGTTGGCGCCGCATTCGATTCAACAGCAATTGGCTCTGAAGGTCGATTCGATCCATCTTCATAGGTTTTAATCATTTCAGAGGTTAGCAGTTCATTTTTCACTTTAGAATAATAGTAGCTCAGTGCCCAGTCTCCAAAACCTGATTGTCCACGTCCCCCCAGTTCAAAACTATTGGCGGTTTGCGTATCTAAATAGATTGGCGCACGTACCCGGCCAGAAGCGACCCCACTGTCAAAATAATATGGTGAAGACCAAGCCATCGCCCAAGGATGTGCCGGCTCAATGCTGCGGCTTAAATTGGCAAACCATTGTACAGACTCATTCGGCTGATAGGTCAATCCAAGTCGTTGTGCAAAATTCCATTCATAACGGCTAACCTCAGGACTTGCCTCGGGATAAGTCACTTCACTTTCCCGATGGGTATACACGGCTGCCAGTCCCAGATCTAACTTAAACTGATCATTTAATGTGGTTTCCTGATCAAATTGCAGGACGTTGTCTGAACCTCGATAGGTATAACGGCGGGTAACGGTATCTGCCGGATACAAAGTTCCATCAATGGTCGTATCACGTCGGATGGTTTCCGTTACACCACTGTCCGGACGATGAGTCGTGCTGCGCAAGGCAATACGCCCCTGATGCTCCAGACCTAGAAACTGGTAAGGCTTTTCATACTGGAAACGTGCTGTAATATCTTCATAATCGACATTGGTACGATAACTGCTTTCACGTAAATCCAGCGGATAATGATGATAAGCCAGACTGCCGGTCAGTTTTGCATCATCCTGCAAATTCCAGGTCGTAGTATTGGCCAGCCACGTACTGCCCGGTTGAATCCGTTTGGCATCTACCGCCAAATTAAAACTATTCGCTGCTTCAGGATCATTTTTGAGCTGTTCTTGCGTAATCCGCCCTGGTGTTAAATGCTTGTTCTCACGGTAACGGGCATAAAAACGGGTTTCGATATCCGGACTAATTTCATAGCCCAAATTAAAAGCTAGACCTTTGCCATCGCCTTCAGCATGATTCTGAATTCCATCAAACTGGGTACCTGTCAGCGCCAGATAATAATCCATCTGATCCAGCTTTCGGCCGGTACTAAACTGATATTTATGATAACCATGGCTACCCATTTCATATTTGAGTTCAGAGCCATTCTGATCTGCACCGGTCTTGGATTTATAGTTGATTGTTCCACCTAAGGCCAGTCCACCCTGTTTAAAGCCATTGGCTCCGCGATAAACCCCGACATGATCAATCCACCATGGTTCTAGCAGTTCATACGCTGTCCCGCCCGGCCCGGTAAATGGAATATCGTCAATCAGGACATGCGTACCGGATGCGTGTGCACCTGAAGTCCGGTTGATTCCTGAGCCACGGATTGAGACTTTTGCACCTTCATTTCCTGCAGACTGGGCATAAATTCCTGGCTGTAAACGGAACACATCGGCCGTGGTCGCAAGTCGCTGCTGTTCTAGCTGCTGCTCACCAATGAAATTCGTTCCTCCTGAAACCTGAGCCAGCTCTTTCTGATATTGCTGCTGCGGATTGGCATTTTGCTCAGCACTGATCACGATGGTATTCAGCTGTTGAACGTTGCCCGGCTCTACGGCAGTTTCAGCATAAAGATGACCTGAGACAATCGACAGGATCATGAGGCTCAGCGGGCTTTTCTTGAGAGGAATTTTTGTCATGTGCATGGCGAGTTTATACAGTCCTGTATAAGTGATTCCGTTTTATGAGAGGAAATCAGTTTAAAATTTATGCTGTAGCATAGATCAACATTGTTATTTTCAGGAGTTATTTTCTGCCAAAAAATTGACTGATCAGCGTATATTTTTTCATTTTATTTAATATTTTTATTAAAAATCAACTTGCAAGATCAGAACCACATCCTCACAAGTTCCAAGAACTTAATTTTTAAGTAATTGATATTTAATAATATGATATTTAATTCTGCACAAATGTATTTCCACTTGGCAAAATGTAATACTTGTCAAAAATTATGATCGACTAAACCAGTTCTTTAATTTCGAAAGTTGATCGAAATTGTATATTTTCTGACTCGAAGTAGACGAGATTAACCTCATCATCTTATAGAAAAATTGAAATCCTTAAGAGAAAAACAATCAATTTTTAAAAATCCTGACGATGCAGGATTTTTAAGAATCACGGGCTTATAGATATTCAACTATTCATTGATCAGTTGTAGTAGACCTGTCTTTTCTTGGAAAACCGATCCAGCTGTTTCAAGAAGCCTTCAAAATAATCTTTCTGTTTTTCTTCTGTGCGATAGCCGGCATATAAAGTACGACGCAATCCTTCAGGCGCTACACAGTCTAAACGGCGTGATGTCACCCAGCCTTTCTGCTCATATTCATTTACCACCCAATCAGGTAATGCACCAATCCCGCGACCACTTGCCACCAACTGAATCAGCATTTGGGTCAAGTCGGTGGTACGAATGGCTTTTGGTAGAATATTAGCGGGAATAAACAAGCGAGACATGATATCCAAACGGTGTTTATCAACCGGATAAGTCACCAGTGTTTCTTCAGCAAGCTCCTGAACAGTGATGTCTTTCGCACGTACCAGTGGATGGGTATTGGATAAAACCAAGCGTGATTCGTATTCAAAAATCGGAAAATATTCAATGCCTTTGAGTGCAATCGGATCAGCGGTAATCAGCAGATCAAATTCTCCTGTTTGTAATAATTCATGCGGATTCGATTCAAAACCTGAAGCAAAGTCCAAGTCTACATCCGGATATTGCATCCGGTATTGATTGAGTAGCGGCATCAACCAGTCAAAACAGCTATGACATTCAGAGGAGAAAACTATTCGCCCGGTCTGGCCATGCACAATACGGCTGATATCACTCTGTGCAATTTGAACTTGCGGTAATATTTCATCTGCCAGTTTTAGCAACCGCTCTCCAACATTTGAAAAACTCACAGGGCGACTACGCCGATTGACCACTTCGACGCCAAACCATTGGTCTAATTCACGTAGCTGATGTGACAAGGCTGAGGGCGTTAAACATAAATCACTTGCTGCTGCAACCAGAGAACCATGCTCCCGCAGAGCAGTCAGGGTTCTTAAATGGCGGAGTTCTATCATGGCAAATACCGGAAAATTCAAAAGATGGAGGACACTTGATCTGTCTTTAGCATAACCCATTTTCTTTTATTATTTTAGTTTTTTTCATCTTTAAATAATATTAATGAGTTTAATTCACCTAAAATTTTATTAGTTCGAACTTCGATTTCATTATTTTAATTTTCTTGATCAAATTAAACCTTATTAAATCGGCCTATAAAATATCGCTTAAACTTACAACAGCAACAAGATAGAAAACTAACTCAGGCATAAAAGTCACAGAATAATTTTGCTGCATTCATACAATAAAAATTAGAAAGTATTTTAGAGGATGAAAGACTATGTCCAATCCAATCGATCGAAAGGATGAAGAACTCACTGAAGATCAACTTGATCCTCAAGAAAAACAGGATCGAGAGATCCAGCGAGGTCAATTAGGCCTTCATGATCCACAGCGACAACGCGATCAACTGCGTCAGGAAAAACAAGACGAGGAACAGAGTCAATAAATTATTTCCGAGTATTCAAAATACAAAAACTCTCCATTCTTAAAAATAGATGAGGAGTTTTTTTATCAGTATTAACAAGCTATGGGCTATTTATTCCAAGAAAAACATTTTATCTATCCTATCTAACCTGAACAGCTCACCTTCTTGGATGAGTGCTGTTTTATTATTTCGCTTCTGTAGAGGCTTTCGCTTGTAGTGGCTGCGCCTGTGTTTCTGCCGTTTTTTTCTTGGCCTGAATTTGTGCCGCTATTTCCTGATTTTTCTCAGCAAAACGCAAGCCACCATCTCCGGCGAGAATGGTTTGGCTCATCACCATACTGCTGCCCAAGATTAAAATCAGCTTAAAAAATTGAATTTTCATGTCTCATCTGCCTTTTCATTCTAATGGTGTTAAAAATAAGCAATTATTATTCCAATGTTTTTATGCTTATTTGATTTTTTGACTGCACTTTCTATTTTATATAGTATAATCTTCGAAAACACAGAGTCAATCATCGTAAAAATATAAAAATCTGCAATAAGAATAAATAGATATTTTGACTACATCTCAGCTTAAATCACACCTGATTTTTAGTTAGATCAAAAAAACCATTCAACAGCGTATTTGAATTATTTTCATTGGCTAAAATACAGTGCAAATACCCAGAGCAATAACAAAAACAGAATCGCTGTGCAGGATTTCCAGAAAGTGACTGGATGCTTTTCAAGCATAGGGCGTGAAACTGATTTTTTAAATTTGAGATCTGGGTGTTTCAGATCATATATAAATGCTGAAAGTGCTTCATAGCGCTGCTCCGGGCGAAGGGAAAGCGCTTTTTTAAAGATGGCGTCCAAGTCATGTGGCAGATCCGGTCGATACTCATAAAGTGGATGATATCGAACTTGCTTTAAGGCCTTTTCAGTCTTGCAGCGCGCCAGGTCTGTCCCATAAGGTAATTGTCGGGTCAATAAATAATAACTCATCACCGCCAGCGAGAACTGGTCTGATTTTATTGAGGGTGAACGTCCAATAAAATATTCAGGCGCCATAAAGGCCAGAGTTCCCAAAGGAACATCTGCGTGTTTAGGATTCAGTTCAACCAGACCTCTGACCGCGATCGATCCATAATCAATCAGTTTCACTTTTAAAGCATCAGCAGGTTCAAGCAGCATGACATTTTCTGGCCGTACATCCTGGTGCAGCATTTCAAGTCGATGCATGGCATTCAGCGCTTTGGCCACCTGCTCAATGATTGGGAGCAACTGCTGTAAAGTTAAAGCAGTTTTTTGACGATGCAACCAGCGACTTAGGCTTTCCCCTTGCAAGTATTCATAACTTCGAAATAAAAACTTCTTGCTGCCCTTATGTGGATAACATTGCAGCAGATTTTCATGTTTTAAGCGTTTCGATACCCAGTCTTCTAACTGAAATTGTTCTACCGCTTTCAGGTCATCCTGCACATCGACAGACAAGGTTTTAATGACCAGCTGATTTTGTGTCGCTTCATCGCGCGCTAAATAGAGGCTGCTGCGATGATTTTGGTGCAGGATTTTATCAATTCGATAACCTTCAAACAGATCACCATGACTTAGCTGTTGCGGAAATAAAACATGGCTCTTGATATGAAAGAATTCCTCATCAGGCAACTGTTCCACTTTAATGATTTGAATAGCCCCGCTTTAAGGCCAGCTCGACTATAGATCTGGCAATAATATCTAGATGTTGTTTCTGTTGCAGCATCTCCGAGATGAGCTGTATATCAATAAACTCATAGACACCATCTGTCATCAAGATAAAGAAATCATCTTCACATAATTCAAACCGCTGATAATCGACATCGATACGATGGTCGGCACCCAGTGCACGACTTAAATAATGTTCTGTTGATGACAGGCAAACCCGGTGATCAGCCGTCAACTGTTCAATGGCTTGTGCCTGAATACGATAAATCCGGCTATCGCCAGCATGAAAGATATGTGCCCTATTTTGTTTCAAAATCAGTGCACTAAAGGTACAGACATAACCGCGGTCTTTATCAAAACGTCCGCGGCTCTGCTGGGTTTGTGCATAGAGCCAGGAGTTAGTCGCACGAATGACCCGTGCCGCCGAAGTTTGGGTACTCCATGCATCCGAAGTCGAGTAATAATCCGATAAAAAACTGCTGACTGCAGTTTCTACTGCAATATGACTGACATTGCTGCTACTGATCCCGTCTGCAATTGCACAGGCAATTCCCTTACTGCCAAGCGCGTGGCCTTCAGGAATATAGACCCCATGAAAGTCCTGATTCTGTGCTTTGATTCCAGCGGAAGAATATTGCCCAATGTTGATCTTTAATTTTTTATTCATTTTAAATACTCAAAAAGGGATCGAATCGATCCCTTTAATCTCAAGCCATAAATCATCATGCTCAGATTAGAATTCTTTTTTATCGCCAGTACGTACATGCGTGGTATAGAGCGCCAGACCTGTCAGTGCCAGACCACCCACTAAATTACCCAGTGCCACCGGTAATTCATTCCACAAGAAATAGTCTGTAATCGAGAAATCACCGCCCATCATCATGGCAAATGGGAACAGGAACATATTCACAACTGAATGTTCAAAGCCCATGGCGAAAAATAGCATGATTGGCATCCACATCGCGATGAATTTGCCGCTGACCGTGGTTGACATCATGGCGCCAATTACCCCAAGTGACACCATCCAGTTACACAGCATGCCGCGGATAAAAATCGTCATCCAGCCAGCAAAACCATATTCGGCATAGCCCAAAGTCCGGTCTTCACCTATATGGGCAATTTTCACCCCGACCGCATTCGGTTCAGCGGCGAAACCCATGGTATAGACAGCGGCCATTAACACGGCCACAGTTAAACATCCAGCAAAGTTACCTAAAAAAACCAGACCCCAGTTTTTTAAAATACGTGACCACGTCACCCCCGGTCGTTTGTCTAGCCAAGCTAAAGGGGTCAATACAAATACGCCGGTGAGCAGGTCATAGCCCAAGAGATACAACATGCAGAAGCCAACTGGAAATAACAGGGCACCGATCAGCGGTACTCCTGTTTGTATACCCACCGTGACTGCAAATACTGCTGCCAGCGCCAGAATTGCACCTGCCATAAAAGCACGAATCAAAACATCACGCGTTGCCATATGAAGTTTTGCCTCACCGGCATCAACTACTTTTTTTGCAAACTCTGCAGGAGCAAGATAAGCCATATTTTTATCCCCTTTATATAAATTACTTGCCTGTTTGCAAATAAAAAACGCCTAAGGTCTATTTCAACCCTAGGCGTCTTTGCCTTGCATTATTCAAACAGATTAATCGTTTCATGGCGCCATTGCCATATTTAATATAGATAATTGCAAATAGCATACCATTTATTTTAAATGGCTAATAAAAATCATATAAATTATTTTAAAATTTAATCCTTATAATTATCTTGGCACAATCTCTGCATTATCTATAGCGGTAATTTTTTAAATATAGCTATTGGAGAAGATTATGATTAGCCATCGTCAACAAGTGACAGACATGATTATTTCAGCAAAAGTTTTAAAGTCTATCAAATGGGCAGATGTCGCTGAAGCTATAGGCCTTTCTAAAGAATGGGTGACTGCTGCCTGTTTAGGTCAGATGGCTTTTAATAAAGAACAGGCAGAAAAAATTGGTGAAATATTTGGACTGACTGATGAAGCAATTGCCTGGCTGCAAATCGTACCATATAAAGGTTCTTTACCAACCAGTGTGCCGACAGATCCGCTGATTTATCGCTGGTATGAGGTTGTCAGCGTCTATGGTATGACCATTAAAGAGCTGATCCACGAAGAATTCGGAGATGGTATTATGAGTGCAATTGATTTCAGTATGGATATTCAACGTGAGAATAATCCAAACGGAGATCGGGTGAATGTCGTATTATCTGGAAAGTTTCTACCTTATAAAACTTATTAATCCCTTACTTTGAAAATAAAAGCCATTATTAAAATGGCTTTTATTTTATCTACACTTATTAAATTTATTTAAATTTTTTTAGAATGATTATTAAAAGATGTATAATTTTTTCGTCTCAAATTAAACATATAAACGGCTTTGTTGCACAAACCTATTCATGACGGCTTATTCAGCAATATAATTTCCAAATGAATAAGCC
>NZ_JBAPXX010000151.1:0-6263 GCF_049284435.1 Acinetobacter sp.
GCATTTCTATGGTTGATCGCTTCGAAGTGTTCTCTTAATGCCTTTCCACCAACAGTTATGCCTTCTAAGACAACTTTTGTTTCTAGTAATGTAAGTGTATTGCCTTCAATAGCATTCGAATGATAGGTCCAACGGACAATAAGATCTTCTTGTAAATTTTTGACAATTGATGGAGAAAGAGGGCGATGTTGATCTAATTTTTTCTTTAAATCATCAATAGTTTCAAACATAACCTTATCCCTGAATTTGTCTTAGTCGATCATACATGAAAAAATAAATATCAGAAATGTAGTGATATATCATTACATTTTATATTGATTGTAAAAGTGGGGATTGAAAAGATATTATCTTAGAATCACGTATCAATAATGTTGGTAAAGATTCTCATTAAGACTAGGGAATGCATCTTTCTACTGATCTGTACCTTTTTTAATTTTCCTCTGTTCTTTAATTTAGTACCATCAATATAACTTACGCTGACGAGCTGGATTCACTGAATGAAGTATATGGAAATCAGAGATTTGATTGAGGCTGAATTGAAAAATTATAGTTCTAATCAAATGATTCCATCGGAACGCTACTTGGCATTAAAGTTTAACTGTTCAAGGGAAACAGTGCGTAAGGCCTATGAACAGCTTCGTGCCGAAGATAAAATTTACAAACGGCAAAATCTCGGCTGGTTTGTGAGTAATAAAAAAATTCAATACTATCCAAACTCAATTGAAAATTTTCGTTCCTATATGAAGGCACAGGGTTTTAATGCCAGAACTGAACTGATCTCGACCAGACAGCTGGAGCGATTTGATCACAGTAATCTTTTTAGTGAAGAAAGTCGTAAATTGGGCTTTATTGAAATTATCCGTTTACGTTATGCCGATGATGTACCGGTACTTCTAGAATATAATTATCTACCTGTTGCGCTGTTTCCAAATGTGCTGAATTATGATGTGATTACTTCGGTCCAAGATGTCATTAAAAATCACTTTGAATACGATTACACGAGTAGTCAGCTAAAAATTAAAAATACCGGTGTATCTCATTTTGAGAGCCAATATTTAGGAATTCCTATAAGCCAAACAGCAACTTACATTGAACGTATTTCTAAATCAAACGATCTAGTGATTGAATATGACATCGAAATCTGGTCACAGGACAAAATTGAAATGACCCTAGATATTCACGCATAAGCTTATATTTATATCCAATCTATTCAAATCCTAAAAGCTTCATTGTTTTTAGGATTTTTTCATTTTAAAAAACTTTTAAGCATTCTATTTTTATATTTAAAAGGATACACTTTCCTCCAATTTAATATTGGTATGTACCACTTAATTTTAGGACGTACCTTAAATATTAAATGTATTTGAAAATACTGTGTACATGTTTGCTTAAATGATGACTATCCATTACCACATGATGATCTGGCTCAGGAATATTGATGATGACCACAATTACTGATGATTTAGGTCATGGTATGGGCAATGCTTGGGAAAATAAAGACTGGGCACATATTTCTGATCCAGAATTACAAAGCCTGCAGCAGCAGTATTCCTGTTTACAAGGTCATATTCAGATTTTGTGGTGTAGTCCACGGCCATTTTCATCTGCAGTACTGGTCAAGGTGGAGCAGGATGTTGTGAGCAGGGATGAAACAGTCGCGCATCAGTATTTGATCAAGCGCAGCCATTGTTCCTTTCGTCGTGCCCGCGATATTTTACAGGAGCATGCTGTTCTTGAACATTTAGCTGGTAAGGAAATTCCTGTTGCAGCACTGCTTAGATCAAATCAAGGTCTGACCGCTTTAGAGTTGGATGAGTGGACTTATGAAGTCTATGCAAAAGCAGCCGGTTTAGATCTGTATGCAGATCAGCAATCCTGGAAACCTTTTTTCTATGCTGAACATGCTGCGAAAGCGGGGCAATTGCTGGCAATCTTACATATGGCCATGCAGGATTTTCCTGAGCAACAGGGCAGATCAGCATCTTATTTAGTGTCCAATCAGCAGCTTTTAGACAGTGAAAATATCGTTACAGCCATTCAATGGCGCATTACAAACAGTCCAGAATTAAGCCGTTATTTTGCCGACAAAAATTTCGATCCTTACTTTTTAGATCAAATTTTGCAGGTTCACCAGCGTATTCGGCCGGTATTGCAACAGGCAAGCAGAATTTGGACCCATAACGATTTACACGCTTCTAATCTGTTTTGGTCAGCGCCGGATGTCAAAGCTGAGATTACTGCCGTGATTGATTTTGGTTTATCTGACCGAAACTCAGCAATTTATGATCTAGCTGTGACGATTGAACGTAATTTCATTGCTTGGTTGGAATTAGAGCAAAACCCACATATTCAGATTGATGAAACTGGTTTAACCGCCTTTCTACATGCTTATTTTTCTGAAGTACATCCACAAGAAGATTTTAGTATTTTGCCAGAGCTACTGAAAATCGTGCATTTGGATTTCGCTTTTTCAGAGCTTGAGTATTTTGTTGGTATTACCCAAAACCTAAACCATGCAAATGCGGCTTATTACGACTGGATTATCGGTCATGTGGACTGGTTCCTTGGCGAACAAGGTCAGCAATTTACCCAGACTTTAACCCGGCTCATTCAACACCAATTGCACTCTTCTTAGTTGCTTTCTAAACCCAGCATCATCACCCACTTCAAATACATAAGGTTTCGTATGAACACTCGTCAACTCAAACAGAATGTATTAACCCGATCTTTAAATATGATCATTCTGTCGCAGCTGTGTTTAATCCCGCTGGCTTATGCTGAAGACGATGTTCAAAAACTTGAAACGATTGTCATTACAGCCGATCAAAGTATCCCTTACACGAGTACCAAAGTGAATATTGAGGGATTTGCTACGGACAGTCTGCAAAAAATACCTGCATCAGTCTCTATCGTGACTGCCGATCTCATTGCTGAACAACATGCCCGGGTGCTGAGCGATGTTGTAAAAAATGATGCAGCCATCGGTGATGGCTATGCTGCAATTGGCTATTATCCAAACTTTGTCTCGCGTGGCTTTGCACTCGATTTGGCATCTAGCTACCTGATTAATGGTAATGTGATTCGTGGTGAACAAAATGTTGCGCTTGAAAACAAAGAACGCGTGGAAATTTTAAAAGGTATTTCCGTGATTCAAAGTGGGATGTCGACCCCGGGTGGTGTGGTGAATTATGTTACCAAGCGACCCAAAGATATCCAGGCCCTAACATTCTCTGCCGATGAATATGGACAGTTTTCCGTTGCAACTGATGTCGGTGGTTTTTTGGGTGATGAGCAACAATTCGGATATCGCATCAATGTAGTGAATGAACAGATTGAGTCTTATGTCGATCATGTGGGTGGTGAACGCTATCTAGCGGCATTGGCCTTAGATTGGAAAACATCTGAGCAATCTAAATTGGAATTTGATCTAGAAGCACAGCGTTCCGAACAAAAATCAGTGCCAGGTTATCAATTACTCGATGGTAAAGTCCCACAAAATGTGAAATGGGATCAATTGCTTGGTTATCAGACTTGGGGCAAACCGGTCACGATCGATAGTCTGAATAGCAGTTTAAAATATAGCTATGCATTGAATGATGACTGGAACCTGGGACTCGTTGCAGCCCACAGTAAATCCAAGGTTGATGATTATTCGACATTTGCTTGGGGGTGTTATGCTGCGGTATGTGAATATAATGGCTTAGGCAACACTTTTGATGCGAATGGTAATTACGATATTTATGATTATCGTAACCCTGATGACACCTTTAAAACCAATCAATTTAAAGTCAAATTGGATGGGGTGATTGATACCAATTGGGCGCAACATTATCTAAATTTTGATATTACGCAAACCAATAAATCGAGAGATCGTTTTGTTGGTGTCAATGAATGGATTGGTGTAGGTAATATTTATACAGAAACCATGGATTTTGCTCCAGCAACAACGAATGCTGGACAAAATTATCAAGCGCTTAAAAGTAAACAAACCGCATTCACAGCCTTAGACCGTATCGAATGGAATGAACACTGGACCACTTTGGTTGGTGGAAAATGGATCGAGCTTGATGAACAAGCACATGCTTATGATGCAGAGGGTAAGCAGGTAGTAAAAGTCCGTGATACAGATTTAGGCAAATTTTTACCGCAGTTTGCAGTGAGTTATAGTCCAGTAGAGTCAACCACTGTGTATGCCTCTTATGCGAAAGGCTTGTCAGATGGAAAGACAGCACCTTGGTTTGCAGATAATGCTGCTGAAACTCTAGCGCCGATCTATTCAGAGCAATATGAAATTGGTCTAAAACAACAGATCAAGCAGTTTTTATTTACTGCCTCGATATTTGATTTACGCCAAGACAACCAATATAGCAAACCAACTGACACAGGCTTTATGCTTGTAGAGGAAGGTGAGCAGCGTAGTCTTGGTCTGGAATTAGAACTGAATGGTGCATTAACGGATGATTTGGCCTTAACCTCATCATTGGCATGGATCAAAGCCCGGTTAGAAAATGTTGAAACGGTTGAATATGGCAATTATCAAGCGCAAAACGTGCCAGAAGTTCGTTTCGCAACGCATCTTCGCTATAACGTGCCGGGCATTGAAGGTTTCACTGTTCTGACAGGTGGACAATACAGTTCAAGCAAATATGCCAACAAAGAGGGCACTGCGAAAGTCGCGGGTTATAGTGTGGTTGATTTAGGGGCCGCTTATCAATTTAAGCTGAATACGACCGATGCATTGCTGCGCTTGAATATTAATAATCTGTTCAATAAGAAATACTGGCGTGATGCAGGTGAATTTTTGGGTGACGATTATTTATTCTTGGGTTCGCCACGTACAGCAACCTTGTCATTCAATCTGAACTTCTAAATTGGCTGCTTAATCAGGTTATATTGCTATGGAAAATATAGAAATTGCAGCGTTCATTTTAAATGTTTTAGGTGTCTGGTCGACGTCTAAACAATATAAAGCCTGCTGGGTAGTGAATATTGTCGCTGTATTTCTGTATATCATTGTTTTTTATCGTGTCAATTTATTTGCAGACGCAGCATTACAAGCCGTATTTATCTTGATGCAACTGTATGGCTGGTATAGCTGGTCGAAGAAAGATCAAGACCAGGATCTGACCGTACAGATTGGCTATTTGAATAAAAAAAACTGGGTATATAGTCTGATTGTGGGTATTGTCGCGGGTCTGCTGATTGGGGCCTTATTTGCTCATTTCACCACAGCGTCACTACCTTGGTTGGATTCAATGTTGGCTTCTTTTAGCTTGGTGGCAAGTTATTGGGCGGCCAAAAAATATATTGAAAGCTGGGCATTATGGTGTGTTTTAGATGTGATTTATGTCGGCATGTACACGCATAAATCATTGTATTTAACCGCCGTCCTTTATTTTATCTTTATTCTCTTGGCGCTGAATGGCTGGAGAATGTGGCGAAATTTATACGTACCGAAAGTACATTTAAACCACGGATAAATCAGCATTCCTATAACACGACTTTTGTTTCTAGCAGGGTGAGTGTATTACCTTCAATTGCATTCGAATGATACGTCCAACGGACAATAAGATCTTCTTGTAAATTTTTGACAATTGACGGAGAGAGAGGGCGATGTTGATCTAATTTTTTCTTTAAATCATCAATAGTTTCAAACATAACCTTATCCCTGAATTTGTTTTAGTCGATCATACATGAAAAAAGAAATATCAGAAATGTAGTGATATATCATTACATTTTGTATTGATTATAAAAGTAGTAATTGGATGGCTTCCTGTATTCTAGACACGAGACAGCCTCATTTCGAAGATACATTATTGTTCATTTCACCCATACATCTATGGCATGTTGTAGATGACACGTTTTGACATAAAGCGTTGCACCTGATGGACCCGCCTGAAATTTAGCGGCACTATTATTGATGGGAAGACGGACCCATGAACCTGCTGGATATATTTCAGCGCCGCAAAATAATTGACCTTTGATAATGAACAATTCAATCCCTTGTTTTGATTTCTCTACGAGAATTTGATCAGGTTTTAGCTTTTCTAAATAGGTCTGCTCATGTTCAGATTGAAATAGCGGGCATATCATCCGACGTTGGGTAAGCTTCCAATTCGCTGGATCATTGGTATTGATTCGGACGGGTTCTATCTCATGTTCAGTCATTTGCATCAGTTTCACAAAGATTAAACAACCTGCTTTACTGGAAACCCGATGAGTTGAATGATGGGGGTTACGTAAATACCAGCCTGCCGGATAAT